>JAFAAJ010000280.1 GCA_023426625.1 Bacteroidota bacterium | reverse complement strand
CATTTACTCTCAAACTTTTCAACTCTTCAACCCTTTCTACATTTATTTTTTAGTTGGATTTACCATTACAGAAGAGTTGGAAACGCTTTTCATAGAACGGGTTTCTTTTCCGTCTGAAATGGTTTCGATCTGTGTCGTTTTCACGGTGATGTTCTGATTGGTAATCCAGCCTGTGTTCTGATCAAATTTTATAGTTCCGTCCTGTACAAGTTCACTGCTTAAGCTGTGGGTAATCGGTCCCTGGTTTTGTTTCTCGGTTTTCTTAGGGATTCCTCCTGTTACCGAAATTTCGGCAATTCCGTTTCCTACACTTTTCAGTACGTAGTTGGAGTTTACTTTTACCTGTCCGCTTTCATCAGCGTTTTCAGTATGTGTCCATTTTTCACCAACTTTTGCTCCTTTTTTAGGAAGGATCGTAAGATTTTTATTGAACTGATCTTTCAATACCTTTTCATTGAAGGTTTCTTTAAGGCTTGCTACCACACTTTCTCTTTCTTTTGCATCTTTTATGATAGAACTTAAAGCATTGGAAACTTTAGTATAAATAGCCTCAAATCCTGTAATGGAGATCACATTTCCTTTGGTGTCCATCTTCATATTCAGTTTGTTTCCGGATGTAAGAGCTTTGTTGATGTTCCAGATCATTTTCAGATTGTCTTCTTTTGGAACCGGTTGTTTGGTATCAACAATAATGGTTTTTCCCTGTGAAGACTGCGAATTTCTTTTCCCTACAAGATTCAGGGTCAGATCATACACATTTCCTTTGATGTCGTTCACTGTGAAGGTCATTTCATCCGTTGACTCACTTGTTCCTGTCATAGATTTTCCATCAGGATCGGTCATGGTTCTTACATCCCTCTGATAAGTGGTAAGAGGGTAAGTTTTCCCTTTTTCAAGTTTAAAAGATTGGGTGTAAATTCCTGCAGAATCCTTTATGGCAGGATTGGCTTCCACTTTCGCTACAGAATCAGCCGGAACTTCTACCGTAATGGTTTTTCCTGTTTTAGGATCTACTTTTGTGATGGTTGCTGTCTCTTTCTTACAAGATACCACAGCTATTGAAATCAGCGCTAATGCTGCTATATTTTTCATTGATAATAATTTAATGTTTATTGTTTGAATTTTTAGAGCATAACAAACGTATCCGTTAATCTTAAATTCAATTCCTAATATTTCTCTAACTTCTAAAGTCTGACTAATCTCTAAAACTAATTTCCCTTCATAAGCTTCTGCCTCACCCCTTCATATAAAATAGCTCCGCATGCAACCGAAACATTTAAAGATTGAGTTTTTCCTTCGATCGGTAATTTTATTTTTTCATCAGAGTGGTGTAAAACTTCTTTTGAAATTCCTGTTTCTTCATTTCCCATCACAATAGCACAAGGTTCTGCAAAATCAACATCGTAGATCAGCTTCTGAGCTTTCTCGCTGGCTGAAAACACAGTGATTCCGCTTTGCTGAAGGAAGTCTACGGTATGAGCCAGATTGGCTTCTTTACATATTTTGATGTTATAGATCGCGCCCGCAGAAGTTTTTATCGCATCCGAATTGATGGGTGCAGCTCCTTTTTCAGGAATAATTACAGCATCTATTCCTACACATTCGGCAGTTCTGCAAATAGCCCCGAAATTCCTTACATCCGTAAGTCTGTCCAAAATCAATAAGAAAGGTGTTTTCCCTTCTTCAAATAACTGAGGAACAATATCTTCTACTTTGTAAAAAGGAACATCAGAAATAAAAGCAACTACTCCCTGATGATTTTTTCTGGTAAAACGGTTCAGTTTTTCAACAGGAACGTAATTGGGACGTATTTTATTTTTAGCCAGAATAGTTTTCAGTTCTGCATAAATAGGACCCTGCAATGCATTCTGCACAAAGATCTTGTCAATAGTTTTTCCTGCTTCAATAGCTTCGATCACGGGACGAAGCCCAAAAATAAAATCGTCTTTTTTATCTGTCATTTTGATAATTTAAATAATTGAAATGTCAATGGCCAATTTTACTTCGTAAGTCAGTTTTGGGATGTGAATTCATCTTTCACGATTGACTTGCGTAGCAAAATTCACTTTTTAGCTATCTGCCTTTTTCCCCTAAAATCGCTCGTTTTTGTGCCATGGCATAGCCGTAGTGGAGACTTTCATGCATATTGTTGAAAATAATAGCATCCTGAATGCTCTTAAGATCCATTCCGAAACTTGTGGTATAAGGCGTGTAATCCGAAAAGAAATCACTGTCGAAATCCTTCATCAGAATCTTTGAAGTTTCCGTCAGTAAGAACTCCAGATCTTCCACTTCAGATTTCTGAACATTCAGATTTGGGAGAGTTCCTTTTTTATACGTTTCGATCCAGTATTTATCGATCCGGAACGGGTTTCCGCTTAAATAATAATGTAAAAGCTGCTGAGTGGCAACGGTATGCGCAATGTTCCAGTAAATATTATTGTTAAAGCCATCCGGGATCAGCAAAAGATCTTCATGAGGTGTATTTTGTAAAATATCCAGAAGATTTCTTCTTACCTGTCTGTGAGCTTGAAAATGATAATTCATTTTGCAAAATTTTAATCACCAAAAATAGTTTAATAAACTGGAAATGACAATTTTTGAGGAGGGGTTTACCATAAAATTTATATATTTTTATGAAAATATTCAATATTTCATTTTGGTTTTAAGAGTTAGATTATTCTGAATCTCGCATCAATGCAGGAATATTTAACAAACTTTAACTTAAAAATGGCATCAATTGTGTTGATTAATGCAAGTATTTATTAGAAATTTACCAATTATTTTAAACTAAGCTATGTCAGATACATATCAAGCGGAAGATATTCGTCAGTTAACAGAAAAAGTAAAGGAACAGAACTACTTATTCTCTATCCTGAGACAGGAAATCAACAAGGTTATTATTGGACAGGAATACATGATAGACCGCCTTTTGGTAGGACTTTTGGGAAATGGGCATGTCCTTTTGGAAGGGGTTCCCGGATTGGCGAAAACTTTAGCCATAAAAACTTTGGCTGAAGCTGTTCATGGCGATTTTTCCAGGATCCAGTTTACTCCGGATCTGCTTCCAGCAGATGTGGTGGGAACCATGATCTACAATATCAAAGACAATGATTTTTCAATAAAAAAAGGACCTGTATTTGCGAACTTTGTATTGGCGGATGAGATCAACCGTGCTCCTGCAAAAGTGCAATCTGCTCTTTTAGAGGTGATGCAGGAAAAACAGGTAACCATTGGTGATGAAACCATGAAGCTGCCTAAACCTTTCCTTGTACTGGCTACTCAAAACCCAATCGATCAGGAAGGTACTTATCTGTTGCCGGAAGCGCAGAGCGACCGCTTCATGCTGAAATGTAAAATAGAATATCCTGAGTTTGAAGATGAAAGAACCGTTATGAGAATGGTTTCTACTTCTCATCAACCGGAGATCAAACCGGTAATTTCTCTTCAGAATATAGTTGATGCAAAGTCTTTGGTCAACCAGATCTATCTGGATGAGAAAATTGAAAAATATATTCTGGATATGGTTTTTGCAACACGTTTTCCGGAAAAATACGGTCTTTCTGAGCTTAAAAATTATATCAGTTTCGGTGCTTCGCCGAGAGCTTCGATCAACTTAGCCATTGCGTCAAGAGCTCATGCATTCCTGAAAGGAAGAGCTTTTGTGATTCCTGAAGATGTGAAAGTTTTGGCAAAAGATGTTTTAAGGCATAGAATCGGTTTAACCTTCGAGGCAGAAGCGGAAGAAATATCAACAGAAGAAATAATCAAAAGAATTTTAGCGAAAATTCAGGCTCCTTAATCTATCTATGGAAGAAATCGTGATCAGGAAAGCCGTTCAGGAGGATTGTGCTTCCATGCTGGAACTCATCAAAGAATTGGCTGAATACGAAAAAGCCTTACATGAAGTTACTCTCGGTTTAGAACAATTTACGGCAGACGGATTTGGAGATTCACCTGTATGGGGCGCTTTTGTAGCGGAAGTGAATGGTGAAATCGTAGGTATTTCTCTGTATTATGACAGATTTTCGACTTGGAAAGGAAGAAGATTATATCTTGAAGATCTTGTAGTGACGGAAAAAATGAGAGGAAAGCAGATCGGAAAGAAATTATTTGATGCTACTTTGGATTATGGAAAATCCAAGCAATACAGCGGAATGGTCTTTCAGGTGCTGAACTGGAACGAACCGGCGATTAATTTTTATAAAAAATACAACCCGAAGTTTGATGACGAATGGATGAATGTGTCTATTGAGTTTTTAGTTAAATTATGAGTTTCTTGTAACTTGTAATCTAAAACCTGACAACGAATGAAAATAAAAGATATTGTAAAAAAAGTAAAGCAGATAGAAATCCGTACCCGCAAGAAAACGGAAGCTACTTTAATGGGGCAATATCACAGTGCTTTTAAAGGGCAGGGAATGACCTTCTCAGAGGTTCGTCCTTATCAGTTCGGGGATGAGATCCGAAGAATTGATTGGAATAAAACGGCACGTTTCCGTGAACCTTTCGTCAAAGTAATGGAAGAGGAAAGAGAATTGACCATGATGCTTTTGGTTGACATTTCTGCCTCCATGGATTACGGAACAAAAACCCAGCTGAAAAGAGAATATGTAGCCGAAATTGCTGCAAGTTTAGGATTTTCTGCAGCCGGGAATAATGATAAAGTAGGACTCATCTTATTTGCTGATAAAGTATATAAGGTAATTCCGCCCCAAAAAGGGAGAAAGCATATTCTTTCCATCATCAGTAATATTTTAACCGCTGATTATATTCCTTCTGTATCAAACATAGATAAAGCCATGGAATATATGATGGGTATTTTCAAAAGAAAATCTCTTGTTTTCCTGCTTTCGGATTTTGAAGATCCTTATGATTCCAAAATTCTGAGAGTGGCTTCAAAAAAGCATCAGGTTTTAGGAATGAGGATCTATGATGAGAAAGATAATGAAATTCCTGATGTAGGCTATGTTTTGCTGTATGACGCGGAAACAGGAGCTCAGATTTGGGCAAATACTTCTGATGCAAGATGGAGATATACCTTTGCAGAAGCTCAGAAACAAAAAGTAAGAGCACTGGAAGATGATTTTGCCAACAGTTCGGCCAGCTTTATGAACATTCATACCGGAGCAGATTATGCGAAGTTATTATACAGTTACTTTCAGAAAAAATAAACATAGGCTTTAAGCTAAATTTATTATTAAAGTTGAAAAAAATACTATTTATATTCAGTTTCCTGATCTGTGCAAATGCTTTTTCACAGATACTTTCTTCCAGTATTGAGAAGAAAACCCTTGCATTGGGTGAAACCAATCATCTGATCATTAAAATTGATAATCTAAGCGGACAACAGGTTTCAGCTGCACCTAAAGATGAATTGCTTCCCTTTCATTTCGAGGAGATCAAGGACAGCATTGGTACCAATGCGGATTTCTATGAAAGAAAAATTGAATTTGCCGTGTACGAAGAAGGGAAATTCACCATCCCTGAACTGGAATTCAACGTTGGCGGAAAAATTTTAAAGACAATACCTTATGAAATAGATGTTATCAATACAGCCCAGAAAGGTGACGAGATCAACGACATTATGAAGAACAAAGAGGTGAAACTGGAAGTCACTGATTATTGGAAGCTGTACAAATGGTATATTCTTGCAGCATTAGCTGTTATTGCCTTAATCATTGCCATAATCATGTTGGTGAAATGGGGCAGAAAAAATAAAAATTCGCCTGTTGTGGCAACCAACCAGACCTTAAAGGAGCTGGATGCGCTTAAAAAGAAAAAATATATTGAAGAAGGAAACTATCGCTCATTCTATGTAGAACTAATTGATATTTCAAGGAATTTTATTACCAAGCAGTATCATTTACCTGCGGATGTGCTTTTAACGGATGATCTTATCGATCTCATGAAAAAAAACAATACCATCTCTCAGGATAATGAAAAAGTAGTGGAAGAGGTATTTGTAAGAGGTGACCTTGTGAAATTTGCCAAAACATTCCCGAATAAAGAAACGATGGAAAAAGATTTTATCGACATCAGGGAATTTGTAAAAAGGTCATCGAAAGATATAGAATTTGAAAACTTAAGAAAGGATGTTTAATTTTCAGTTTTACAGTCCCTGGTTTTTACTTCTTTTCCTGCTGTTTATTCCTCTTTTTTTCAGGGATATCCGTAGGCGAAAGAAGAAAGGCATTAAAGTTCCCACTGTTCAGCACATGAAAGACAATGGAGGGATACGTTTTGTACTTTTTTTACTGAAATTTTCAAAATACATTATCCTTTCTGCGCTGATCATTGCCATGGCGAGACCCAGAACTTTTACGGTTTCCCAGGACAGAGACGAAACAAAAGGAGTAGACATTATTCTTTCCATTGATGTTTCCCTGAGTATGTTGGCAAAAGATCTTGCTCCGGATCGTATAACGGCGTTGAAGAATATTGCATCAAAATTCGTTCAGAAACGTCCGAATGACAGAATAGGGGTGGTTGCTTATGCAGCGGAAGCTTTTACCAAAGTTCCTGTAACTTCAGATCACCAGGTGGTTGTTGATGAAATAAAAAATTTAAATTCTGCCGGGCTAGAACCCGGAACTGCGATCGGTGAAGGTCTTGCAGTTGCTGTAAACCATCTGGTGAAGAGCAAAGCAAAAAGTAAAGTCATTATTTTAATGACAGACGGAGTCAGTAATATTGAAAATGCCATCCCTCCGATGGCAGCAGCAGAATTGGCGCAAAATAACAATATAAAAGTATATTCCATAGGAATTGGAACCAACGGATATGCACTAATGCCTACTGCACAGGATATTTTTGGGGATCTGATCTTTACGGAAACCCAAGTAACGATCGATGAAAATACTTTGAGAGAAGTGTCGCAGACTACCGGAGGAAAATATTTCAGGGCAACCTCGAACAGCAGCCTTGAAGAAATATATGACGAGATCAATAAGCTGGAAAAATCTGACGTGAGAGTTTCAAAGATGTATAATTATCAGGAATACTTTAAGATTTTCCTTTGGATCGCATTAGGAATGCTTTTCATTGATGCATTGCTGAGATGGGTATTTTATAAAATTTTAAGCTGATGGATTGGTATTTGGGAAATTACTGGTATTTATTATTGCTGTTGCTGTTGCCGCTGCTTGCTTCCTTTTTGATCCGTTTTCTGAAATGGAGGGAAAGTAAAAAAAGGATATTTGCGGACAGTACTTTCCATGAAAGTTTATTTGAAAAAAAATCGGGATTCACGAGGTTCTTTCCTGCTTTATATCTTTTGGGAACACTTTTTTTGATTTTTTCAATTATCGATCTGCTGAACGGTTCGGAGGAAGTAAAAAGCAGTCAGAAACTCAATAATGTGATCTTCATGCTCGATGTTTCCAATTCTATGAATGCGGAAGATATAGAGCCAAGCCGTCTGATTGAAGCCAAAAATCTGATGATCCATACCATGCAGAACATGAAGAATGATAAGGTGGGTATTGTGATCTTTGCCGGAGAAGCAGTTTCTATCATGCCGCTTACCACAGATTATAATTCAGCGGAAACCTATATCAGCGGAATAGAAACAAGCTCTATGCAGATTCAGGGAACAGATTTCCTGAAAGGAATGCAGGCTGCCGCAGAGAAATTTAAGAATGTAAGCAAAGGCTCTAGAAAGATTATTTTATTGAGTGATGGAGAAGATAATGAAGGAAATGAGAACGCAGCGATCAACCTTGCCAATAAAGAAGGAATCACCGTGACCTCGGTAGGAATAGGTTCTGATGAAGGAGCGCCTGTTCCGGAATATGTTTTCGGACAATTAATGGGGTACAAAATGGATATGAATGGACAGACGGTGATCTCAAAAAGACAAACGGAAGCTTTAAAAAAAATAGCAGAATCTACAGACGGAGCTTATATTGATGGGAATAACATCAATGAAGCTCCCAATCAGATCGTGGATGCGATCAATAGAAAATCTTCCACTACGGAAACGTTAGTTAAATCTCAGAATGCCAATCATTATTACCAATATTTTTTAGCTGTATCTTTATTCTTTTTCTTTTTGATTTATATTTTTAATCCGAAAAGAGACTTTAATGTTTAAACTCCTTTGTAATTGTTTTACAGCTCTTGAAATGAATACTTTAACCGAATTTTAACAAATGCGAACCTGTTTATTAACATATAAAGGGATAATTTTGCACATAATGAATACTAAAATCATTTTTTTGTCGTTAATATTTGTTTTTTCATGCACTCAGTTTCTGTATGGGCAGAAAAACTATAGAACTCTGGTCTATGAGGGCAATCAGAAATTTAACGGGAGAGACTATGATGGAGCTTCGTCAAAGTATATGGAGGCTTTAGGAGCCAATGGTGACGATTTTACAGCGCATTACAACCTAGGAAATGCTTTGTATAAAAATAAGAAGTATGAGGAAGCAAAGGCAGAGTTTGAAAAAGCACAGAAACTTTCCCAGACACTTCCGGATAAAGCGGCTGCACTGCATAACCTGGGGAATACCTATATGCAGATGAACCAGCCTGAAAAAGCAGCGGATTACTATAAACAATCCCTGAAACAGGATCCTTATAACGAGGCTACCAGAAAAAACTATGAGATTGCCAAGTTGAAGGAAAAAGAAAATCAACAGAAAAAGGATCAAAAGAATAATTCAGGAAAAGGTGGTGGAAATGATCAGAATAAAAATGATGACCAGAAAGGCGACAAAAAAGATCAAAAACAGGATCAGGGAAATGGACAGAAGAATCAGGGCGAGGATCCAAAGGGAAATAATCCTGATCAGAATGAAAATAATGAAGGCAACAGAATGCCAAAAGATCTTGAAAAAGCAATTTTAGATAAAGTAAGCGAAAAAGAAAAACAAACCGCCAGAAGAATCCTGAACAAGAATTCTTATTCGATGCCTCAAAGCAACGAGAAAGATTGGTGATGCAACATAAACTGAACTACATATTATTCCTGTTCTTATCCGTAATTTCTTACGGACAGGTAAATCTTTCTCTGGAAACAGATAAACATGAATACAGCGGGAAGGATATTGTGAATCTCACCGTAGTGTTAGAACTCGATGGAAGTGATCTTGTGCAGCAAACGGGTTTTCATTTGCCAGATCTTTCAAAATTCAACATCATTGGAAGCGGGTCCGTATCGAATACTCTGGTAGATCCTGCAACCAATACTCTTATTACCCAAAAAGTTACCAGAATAGCCTTAGAACCTAAGAAAAAAGGTAAAATCAAAATAGGATCCGTTCTTGTTACCATCAACAACAAAATCTATAAAACAGAACCTTTCGATATTGTAATTAAAGATATTGATAAAAAATCTGTAGCGGTCAATAATATTTCCAGTGATGTCTACCTGAATATGGAGATCGAGAATAGGGAGATCTATCAGGATCAGCCGACTGTGGCTGTTCTCAGAGTGTATTCCAAAAATATGGATAACCTGAGAAAAGTAAAAAATATCCACCTTCCGGAACAGGATAACATCAATGTTCACCCGATCAATTTCAACAAATCTGAAATAGACCCTTCAGGTTATGGAAATATGGCTTCACAAATTCTGGCAATGTTCCTGATCTTCCCTAATGAAGCAGGGTATGTGGAAGTACCTTCCGTATCGGCATCTGTGAATACTTTTTCCAATAAAAATAAGATCCACTCTAATAAAGTAAAACTTAATGTTAAAAAGCTTCCGGAAGGTTCACCGGAATACTTTAAAGATGCGGTAGGGAACTTTAAGGTGAGCGTTTATAATGCCACAAAAGAAAAAGCTGAGGTCAAAAAACCGCTTAATGTTGTAGTAAAAGTGAGCGGAGAAGGAAATTTATCTGACATGGAACTGCCTAAACTTGCTTCTTCCCCGGATTATGAAGTTTTTGCGCCTAAGATCACTTCCAACGTGACGGCAGGAAATACCGGAATTAAAGGAGAAGTCTTGGCAAATTATGTAGTAATTCCTAAAAAGCAGGGACTTATTTCCATTAAAACAGAAGAGTTTGCATTTTTCAATCCTGAAAGTAAAGAATATGTAGATCTGGGAGAGGAAATTCTTACCCTGAATGCTCTTTCACATGAACAGGTAATGGAATCCAGAACTACCGTAGAAAAAGTAAATGAATATACGAACAACCTTTTGGAGACGGTAAATACTCCGGTATTAAAGACCACATCATTTAAAGTTAAGGAAAAAAGCAAATTTCACTGGAATATCCTTATAACGAATATTCTTATTTTATTAGGATTATTTTTTCTTTATCTTTTATTTAAAAATTGGCAAAAAAAGCGTTCTTTGATTAAGGAAACTGTATCTTCAAAATCCTTAGGTTCTGTAGCAGAAACTGAAAAAGAGATCAGAGAAAGACTGAAAACAGATGTTTCCGATTATTTCAATTATCTGGAGAGTCTTAAAAATCATGAGAACTATGACAAGTTTTTCGAAACCCTCGACGAACTTGATGCTGAAGTAAGAGGACAGTATTTCCAAAGCTCTGTGGAAGACTTCAGAAGATTTCTGGAGAATTATAAAGGTCCTTCCGTAGCAGAAGAGTACAGCAATCTTTCGCACAGGATCCAGATCGAGAAGTATGCTCCTGTGAAATCCATGGGAGGAATTGATGCGCTTTTGACAGATGTTGTTAATTTATATTCTCAGATTAGCAAATAATCAATAATTTTTCATATTTTTGCGAAATTTTTAATTTAACGGAATGGAGATTTTTGAACATTTTTCATTTAAGGAGATCGTAACCTGCTTTATGGTTCTTTTTGCCGTGATCGATATTATCGGCTCAATTCCCATCATTGTAAGCTTACGTCAAAAGTTTGGAAAGATTGAATCTGAAAGAGCTGCTATTACTGCGGGTCTCATTATGCTTATCTTTCTTTTTGTAGGGAATAAGATCTTAAAATTCATTGGAGTGGATGTGAATTCTTTCGCCATTGCCGGTGCATTTGTGATCTTTATCATTGCCCTGGAAATGATTCTGGGAATCGAGATCAATAAAACCTCTGAAGCTAAAGCGGCTTCCATTGTACCTATTGCATTTCCCCTGATTGCCGGAGCCGGAACTTTAACGACAACCTTATCCCTTAGAGCTGAATTTCACGATATTAATATCATTTGTGGTATCATTCTCAATACAATTTTCGTATATTTGGTGCTGAAATCCGCTACCTGGTTAGAAAAGAAAATGGGGGAGGCTACTTTGCTGATCCTGCAGAAAGTTTTCGGGATTATCCTGTTGGCGATTTCAATTAAATTATTTACCGCAAACTTTGCACAGCTGGTGCAGAATTATATTAATTTTTAGAAATCATGCAGAAGTTTTATAAAGTATTCTTAGTACTGTTTATCGTTTTTACCGCCATTAATCTTTATGCTTTGGACTGGAGTTCTGATCTTCTGTCTGAAGATAACCTAAAGTTTGTATTTTCAATTGCTTCAGCGGTTATTGGAATTATTTTACTGTTTGTATTGAACACATGGAGTAAAATAGGAGTGAAGAAGAAATAATTCTTATTATTATAAATAAAAAAACCTTTCAGTCAATGAAAGGTTTTTTTTATTTTATTCGGGATAAAATCTTTTAAGAAATAACCAGATTTTTCAATACGGCTTCGGATTTTAGTTCTGTTTCTGTCCATTCCTTTTCCGGATTACTCTGAGCTGTGATTCCTCCACCAACAAACAGATGCACGGAATCCTGATATAATTTGGCACAACGCAAATTCACGAAATACTGAACGGATTCTTCCGTTTCAATTTTTATATAACCTGCATAAAATTCGCGGGGGAATTTTTCAAACTTCTGGATCTGCTCTTTACAGAAACCTTTTGGAATACCGCATACAGCCGGAGTAGGGTGCAGTTCTTTGATTATTGAGTCTAAATCTTCCGCTTGTATCCCGGCTTTAAAATCTGTTCTAAGATGTTTTATATTGCCTGAAATATGGTCGTAGGTTTCGGAAACATCAATGTTTTTAGAGTATCTTTCAAGGATATTTCTGATGTAATCCGATACGGGTTTTTGTTCTTCAACTTCTTTTTCGGACCAGATTTCTGAAACGGGAAGAGTTCCGGCGAGACTCATGGTTTCAAATTCATGCGTTGTTTTGTTGAACTTACCCAAAACTTCAGAAAATGCGCCCATCCATGAGGTCTTTTCACTGATAAAGATATATCGGAAAGCATTGGGATATGTTTTACACAGGTTTTCAAAACTTTTCTTGGGATCGATGTCTTTAAAATCCCTGAAAATCTTTCTTCTAGAAATGACGAGTTTCGGAAGTTGGTTGTGTTTGATCACTTCAATGACTTCTTTCAACTTTAGCAGGTATTCTGGCTGGGTTTCACCTGTGAAATGACTTTCATCTTTAGATAAAGACTGCTTATTAAGCTGTATAGCTTCAAACTGTTCAGGAGTAAGTTCAGTAATATTTCCATTCAAATTCAACTGTTCCGCACCGTCAAAAGAATGAAAGCTAACATGGTTTTCCGATGAGTTTTCGTCCGTTGAATATAGTTTTTCGTTGAATGGAAATTTGAAATATATCATTACAAAGTAATTTTTTGCAGAAATTATGGAGCCAGATTATAGGATACACCTAGCGTGATTTTTCTTTCTTCAAAGGTATAATTACTCTTAAAAATCTCAAAATCAAAAGAGGTGTTTTTTAATGAAAGATTTTTCATTGAGTATTGTTGATATCCAAGAGCTACAGACAAATTTCTAATTACCTGATATTGGATTCCGGCAGAAAAACCTAAATTGATCTGGTCAGTTTTGAAATTATCCAATTTGTTTAATACTCCTTCTTCTGGAACAATAAACTGCATTTTATAGGTATTCTTGTTGGCAGATATCCCCAAATAAGGCTGAAAATCCCTCCAATTGTAAAGTAATTTTAACTGAAGACTATATTCTAAATGTTTATTGTTAAACTTTTGAAACAGAAGAGGTTGTTGGTCTGATGAAAAATAATATCCGTTAAGATATGTTTCCTCCCGATTAGCATCCAGATCAAATGTGGAATTCCAATGATAGATATCTGCAGACAGCATTAATGTTAATTCCGGCCTGAAAATATTCTTTGAAATCCATATTCCTGCATATTCTCCAAACTGCTGTTTCTTTTCTGATAGGAACTTTGCCCAGTCGCTGTTCTTTAAGCCAATACCGAAGTTGACTCCATATCTTAAAGAATAAACCCTCTTTAGGATTTTTTTAGAATTTTCTTCTTCTGCTCTTTTTTCACGGTAAATATCCCTGATCTCTTTTGCTGTAATCTCGGCTTTTGGAAAATCAAAGCTTTTTGGTGTGAGTTTTATTGGTTTTTCCATATAAATGGTGTCATAAACAGTTACACTTTCATAGATGTAAACAGTATCTGTTTTTTTTCTTTGGGCAGTGGAAAAGTTTAATAAAATAATTGGAATAATAAGAATTAGTTTTTTTAGCAGCATATAATTTCCTTTATCGTTCGATAAATACGGTATCCCTTTTTATGATTTTTTTTATGATAATTACTTTTTCCGAAGTTTCTTCAGCAGTATTGGTATTGATGTCCTTTTGAGGTAATTTCTGAGCGTTTTCATTTTTGTTTACAGGTTGTTTTAAAGTGCTTTTGTGGTTACTTTCCAAGTCAGATTTGATGTTTTCAGAAATTGGAATTGACTTGACAGGCTCAGTTTTGTTTTCCGTCTGTAAACGGTTTTGAGCTTTTTCTACAAACTGGATATTTTCGATAGAATGATTACTTTTTTTATTTAGAACGAATGCTGAACCTAACGTAATTAATAGGATGGTAACAATAATGATCTTTTGCCTGAATATTTGATCTGAATATGAAAAAGCAGTCTGATTTACAGTTATATTTTCAGGGATTTTAAAGCTTTGGGAGGGAGAGATTTTAAAATCAGAAAACTTATTTCTGAAGGTCTGTGCCCAGAGTAGTCCTGAAAATCCTAGTAAAACTAAAAGTTGTGCCGTTTTTTGCCTGTTTTTAGGGGTGTTCTGATTGACAATCTGATTTATCAGGTAATTCTGAATGGCTTTTTTGGCTCGTAATAAATGGGATTTTGAGGTGTTTACAGAAATTCCCAAAAGATTGGAAATCTCCGCATGAGAATGGTTCTCAATACAATATAGATTGAAGACCGATTTATGATGTGGTGGAAGGCTGTCTATGGATCTCAACAGTTCTTCACTGGTAAAATCATAATTGAAGATGCTTTTTTCTTCCATAATATAATGTTCTATCTCTGAATAGGCGTCTGGAATTTCTGAAGGCTCTGTAGTAATGAATGTATCTTTACTATGTTTACGGATATATTGCAGAACATTATTTACTACTATTTTTTTTAGCCAAGCGAACAATGCTTTTTCATCACTCAGCTGATTGCTTTTCTGTATTGCGGTAATAAAGCTGTCCTGTACAATATCCTCAGCAATAGTGAGGTCCTGTATATATCTACGGCAAATCCCCAAAAGTTTTGGGGAGTATTCTTTATAAATTTTTTGCCAGTTGAGGTTTGACATTTTTAATGTTTTACAACAGTAATGTTATTGAAACTCGATCCAAAATTTACATTTTGAATGGTTTGCGTTTCTATATTATTAATATATACTTTAAATTCTAATTCATTAGGATCTGTTCGGATCATATATATGTTTTGGTCTGTTATTTTTAGATCTCTTATAATAGGATTTAAAATATTTGGATTATAAATTAAGTTTGCATTTTTATAATAATAATCAAGAAATCCGTTGTTATACAAATCATTTTGATCGATAGAAGGAATATTGCGGTTGTAATATCCATTGGGTAACGGAGGTATGTTTACCTGATTACCAGTTTGTAAATTCATATAAAATTGTTGTGTAGAAAAATAGACATGATCATTATTGGATATTACATGGGTGTTTTGAGGTTCTAATGTTGGAGAGTTGAATAAAGGATAGAATGTAGTGTTTTTAAAATAACCGCTTTTGTAGATGCCATTTTCTTTTTTAATAGCTCCGATATAAACGTCTGAATTAAATTCCGTTATTGTACAAAAATCATTATAAACGCTATTATCAGTGAAGAGTAGGTTCTTTATCCCGTTTTTCCAATAGCAAAATTCAAAGGATGAGGGACTGTTCCACGTGTATCCTACAAAGTATACATTTCCATTTTTAACATATAAATCAAAAATATCAATTATAGAAGAGGGAGTTATTCCGGTAGCTTGGTGGTAAGTTGTATAATTTCCGTTCATCCAATACCCATATCTTCCTTGAATATAAACATTATTGCCGCTAACAAATATTTTGGAGGGTTCACTCTCTGTAAGGATATTTGTAATATTGTGTTTTATTCCGTTTTTCCAATAACATAATTGGTTATTATCTTTACCGGAAACATACACATCATAAGAAATCATTGTTTTCTCGATAGTTCCTATAGAATCCTCTCTGCAAGAAAATAGAAACATTAAAAGAGATAGAAAGGGTAAAATCAAAGTTTTCATAGTTGTTAATTTCTTATAAGATGGAGAAACCTGAAAAGGTTGCAGCAATATTATAAAAAAAGAGGCTGTCTCAAAAGTACCCCCTCTCTCGGACTCCTGTCTGACAACTTTTGTCATTTAGGAGATTCTCAGAGCATTAATTTACCTTTTGAGACAGCCTCTTATCATTATTATGTAATAATTATTTATCTGTGAATAATATTATTCGTCATTGTGGTATGGTTGATCAATTGACCTTTTTCGTCACGGATCTCAATTTCAGAAACGTGCATCGTTTTTCCTTTTCTGATGAAGCGTGCTGTTGCAGTCACGATTCCGTCTTTTTTACTTCGTAAATGGTTGGAATTAATATTCGTTCCTACACCGTAATATTTGTTGCCGTCAATAAAAATATTAGACAGGCTAGAACCCAGTGTTTCAGCTAAAACACAGCTTGCGCCACCGTGCATAATTCCGAAAGGTTGGTGTACTTTTGGCTGAACAGGCATGGTTGCAGTTAGCGTTTCATTTTCCACATCAATATCAATGAACTTTATCTCCAGTGTTTTGGCTAAAGTTATGTCTCCCCAGTTATTTAGAAATGCTAATATTTCTTCTTTTGTTTGCCCTTGCATGGTATGAATGATAAATTAATTAGAAATTAGAAATTAGAAATTAGAAATTAGAAATTGGAAATTAATTTCCTAAACTCCAGTTCTTACACTTTTTCGCTGCCCATAATATCCGGATTCCAGTTGGCCGGAACTTTAGGAACAATATCGTTTTTAATATAATAATCCTGAATTTCCTCCATGATCTCAGAAAATGGAACAGAAGCAATTCTTTCGTAAGGAATGGTGTATCCTAAATAAATGATCTTTCTTTTAAAGTCACCTGCAGCTAAAACAATAGGAACTTTAGCGGCTAAAGCCATATGATAGAAGCCTTTTCTCCATTTCGGAACCCAACTTCTGGTACCTTCAGGAGTGATGACTAAGCTGAAATTTTCTTTCTCAAACTGTTTCGCAACAAAGTTCACGAGGTCATTTCTCTGGCTTCTGTCTATCCCGATTCCTCCTAATCCTTTTACCAATCCGCCATACCATGCTTTGGTATGTTCATCTTTAATGATTACTTTTAAAGGTTTTTCTAAAGACCAATAGGCAAGATTTCCCAAAATATATTCCATGTTATGGGTATGAGGGGCCACAACAAGGATGCATCTGTTCATGTTGTTCACATCACCCTGCAGAACAACTTTCCAGCCCATCAGTTTCAGCAACAGTTTACCTATTAATTTTCTCATAGAAGCACGTATTAAAAACAAAAAAGTATAACCAAAGGTTATACTCTACAAATATATTGAAATATTATCGCTCTTAAAACAAACCGCTGATCAAATCTACGATTTTCATTACAATTTCTAGTGCTAGTTGTACCATGGTTATGATATTTTTAATGATTTGGGGAAGTTTAAAATTATTTCACGAAGTTAAAATAAATATTTCAAATACGGAACAAAATGCTAACTTTTTTTATTGTTTTTGAGAGAAGAAGAGTGTGAATTTCAAACGGTTGCTATCCATTCACACCTTCTTGCCACTCTCTGCAGTTAATTATTTAGTTTGTATGGAAATTTCGTTTTTTCCTTCTTTGATCTTGATGTCTACATCTTTCATTTTTTTGATGCCATGTTTCATAGAGTCAATTATTCTTTCTGCTCGGTAGCTGGGAACTTTTTTACCGTTGATAATAACGCTGTCCTCATCATTGGAGTCGTATTCTATAGTAGAACCGTTTACCGTGATCTTATTATTTTCGATCTTAATTTCTCCTTTTTCATCTCTTTCCTGATCGTCATCATTTATTCCATCTGCGTTCAGATCTCCATTGAAGTCTATTTTGTTGTTCTTCACAGGGATGATGATTGTGTTTTGAGGAACTACAAGCTCATAATCCACTCTGTAATCTCTGAATCTGTGTTCATAAGGATATTTGATGTAATTTGGAAGTAGTACCTTGTTGTCGATCACTTCTACTGGAACTGTTACCTGTACCGGAACATTGTATCCGTTTCCTTCTTTTTTAATGATCAGGTAAGGAGTTTTTATGTCTGGTTTTCTGGTTACGTCAACATAGATATAATCTTCTTCAAACACTGATTTTTTATCGGAATAAATATCATCATCGTATGCAGTGAAATTCTGAGGAATATTAACCTGTTTAACGTCTACATAGATACTGTCAGAAGTAGTATTGATCATAATATTCTCCGTGTCTTCCTTGCTTCCTTTGTAGATCATGTCTCTTTTCGCCATATTGATTCCGAAGTAAGTTCCTAATGCGATTAGGATCAAGATCAATGCTCCAAGAACAATTCCTACATTTCTCAATTTAGTTTTAGGAGAGAAGATCTTGATGCTTAGAAGGGTGAAAATCATAGCCGGGATTAAAGATCCGATAACCATCATGGCAGTAAGTATCTTATCCATCCCGTTATCATCAAAGTAGAATCTCATTTGGTTAGCTCCCGGGAAATCAGAATCCATTCCGAAAAATCCGAAGATGAAGAATACTCCTACAATGCTTATAAGTGCCATAAACACGAAGATACCACCGATGATGTATTTAAAAACATTCCATATTCCGCTGCCTGCATTGTTGATGTAAGGCTTACTTTCGTTATACATTTCTCCGACTCTCTGAGTAGATTCGTTGGCAAACTGAACCAATTTATTAGACTCATTCTTAAGATTGTCGAAGTTCATAGGCTTTCCCTTCATTTTCAGGAAATCTGATGCAGTTTCTGCTTTTGGAAGTACGATCCAAAGTATAAGGTAAAGGAATCCAATCAGTAATGCACTTCCTGCAGCCGGGATCATCAATAAGAAAACAACAACCCATATTGCTCTCATCGCTGTAATATCTATCCCTGTATAATGAGCTAATCCGGCACAAACACCTGCGATCTTTTGTCTTTCAGGATCACGGAACAATTGTTTTTTATCGGTATATGCTGTTCCTGAATGATTACGTCTTGCATTATTCTTTTCAGAATAATAAGCTTCTTCCTGTTCTTCGATCTTTTCCGGAGTACCGATCTGCGCGATTACTCTTTCTACATCCGAATCATTGATTACCTCACGTTTTCCTAGTGAATCTTTGAAGATTTCAACCATCCTTATTTCTATGTCGTGCATTACCTCCTCTGCTTCTGAAGCGTCTAATGAGCTTCTCAGGGCATTAAGGTAGTCGCTGAGCTTTATATATGCGTGTTCTTCTATGGTGAAAGAAAAACCTGCGAGTCCTATTGAGAGTGTCTTGTTCATAGCTTTTAATTTTTTTGAGTAATTTGGTTTACTGAGTCTGTTAAATCATTCCAGGTATTTTGAAGTTCATCTAAAAACAGTTTACCTTTTTCTGTGATCTGGTAGTATTTTCTTGGGGGGCCTCCTGTGGATTCTTCCCATCTGTAAGAAAGGAACTCACCATTTTTCAATCTTGTCAAAAGGGGGTAGAGTGTTCCTTCTACTACATCCAGTTTTCCTTTTTTCAGTTCATCTATAAGGTCGGAAACATACATTTCACGATGATTGATGAGACTTAAAATACAGAATTCCAGAATTCCTTTTCGCATTTGCGCTTTGGTATTTTCAGTATTCATCTTTAATAAGTTTTAATTGAGTTATATTTTTAGAATCTGCTCCTAGCTAGCTGAGCCTATTCTAATTTTACATTACAAAGATATGTAATTAAAATGGTATTATGCAATACAAAGTAGTGAAAAAATGTTTTAAAACTACATAACTAATTGAAAATCAATTATATTAATTTTAATTATAAATTTTGAGAAAGATGAAGAAATTAGAAAATTGTCTTTTTATTAAAAATTATTGCTGTTAAATACCTTATTTTTGCATCATGAAAATCCAGAAAGAAATTGATTTTATATTAGCGGTTGATGCTTTAAAAAATGTACAGCGAAGAAATTACAATGCAGATGATTCAAGAAGGGAGAATACCGCGGAACATTCATGGCAGATCATTATTTTAGCACAGATCCTTTATCCATATGCTAAAAACAGAGCAGATATTGATTTATTAAGGGTGATTAGAATGCTTTCCATTCATGATCTGGTGGAAATTGAAGCCGGAGATACTTTTATTTTTGATGAAAAAGCTATGATAGGGAAGTTTGAGCGGGAAAAACTGTCCGCACAGAACATCTTTGGAATTCTGGATGAACCTTTACGTTCAGAATTTATGGATCTTTGGCTGGAGTTTGAAGAGGAGAAAACACCGGACGCTATTTTTGCCTGTGCTATAGATCGTATTATGCCTTTTATCCTTAATTCTCATACATCAGGAAAAAGCTGGACTGAAGCAGGAGTAACGGAACGTCAGATTAGAAGTATGCTTGAAAATGCTATTTGCAGAGCCTCAGATGAGCTGGGAGAAGCATTTGAACTGTTATTGATCCGAAATTTGGAAACTGAAAAGGTCTTGAAATAATCTGGATTACTTGAATAAAAAAAGGTTCCGGCGGGCAAAGC
>JAFAAJ010000248.1 GCA_023426625.1 Bacteroidota bacterium | reverse complement strand
GGATAATCCCATATAATAATGAAGTCCGGCCCCTAAACTTAAGCTGAAATTTCCTGCTTCTCCGGGCATGATCACTGCATATTCGTTCCATGCATCATGGAAAAACATTTGTGGCTTTTTGCCGTTTCCGTAGCCTCCCGTTCCTGATGTTCCGGAAGCTCCACCATTGATGAAAGTTTGATTGTTGATCCCGAAATGGGCGAGAATCATATATCGTTTAGTGATTTGAGCATAAGCCAGAGCTCGAAGCCTTCTGTTTCCCAAACTCCAGGAATTGTCTGTGGTTTCTCCGGCTACCATACTTCCGGGATTCATTTCGGTGTTTCTTAACCAAAATTGATCCCATAAGATAAATCGGACGTATTTATCACCTTGTTGATTGAGGTTTAACTTCAGTCCGCTTCCATAATCCGGTGAACCTTGTGAGTATAAAGAATTTCTGATTAAGGCTAATCCAATTAAAGTAAATAATTTCTTCATAATTACTAATTTTTGGTGCTATTTTTTGTGAAAGCCAAATTGTAATTAATAATTTATTTGAAGAAATTTAATATATATTAATGGTAATGATATAGTTATTAGTTTTTGAGTTACGAATTATGAGTTTGAAAAATGTCTAAATTGTTAATTTTTATATGTAATATTCTAATTTACAGTATAAACAATAATTAATAACTCATAACTTCCTAAGTTTATTTTTTAAAACGTTCCCATTTAATGAGCATGTATTTATCTGCAAATTGAGTAATAATAATTCCTGAATCTTTAATATTTTCTTCCTGAGAAATATATTCTATCAACTCATTTTGCTTTAGAATTTTATAAACAGGATGAAATTCAGAATGAGGAGGTCTTGTGATGTTGTATTTCTTGATCCAGGAACTTATGGTTACATGAGAAACACCAATGATTCTTTCTATTTCACGATAACTTAGACCTTCAAGATAAAGCTGAAGAGCTTTAGTTACATAATAATCATCAATTTGTTTTCCTAACTTTTTTACTGTAAAATAATAGTTGCAATCTTTACAATGAAAACGTTGTTTTTTATTGATTATTCCACTTTTAACGATTCTTTTACCATGACATTTTGGGCAGTTATTTTCCATAACTATACTTTTTTAGCAAATATATAATAATTTAGCAAAAATACAATTTTAATAAAAGATAATTTTACCTGTTAATTTAATTTAATCAAAAAAGATATCTTTTTTATTTGTTTTATAAAGTTATTATATTTTAAATTTGCCGAAAAATTTAGATAAAATAATGGAAATAGAGATTTCCTCATACGAGCATCTCGTGTATGTGAGTGAAATACAACAGGAAATGTATGATTCTGCACAGCGTAGAGGGACGGGGATCGCAAAACGGTCAATAGAATATCTGAGTAAGAAGATTTGGGAAGGTAATGCCGTAGTGGCTACTGAAAATGGCGAATGGGTGGGATTCTGTTATATAGAAACCTGGTCACATGGCAAGTTTGTAGCCAACTCCGGATTGATTGTTTCTCCCAAATTCAGGAATAGAGGAGCTGCTACTTTAATAAAAAATAGGGTTTTCCAATTGTCCAGAGAAAAATTTCCGAATGCAAAAGTTTTTGGACTTACAACAGGTCTAGCTGTGATGAAAATCAATAGTGATTTAGGTTATAAACCCGTGATTTACTCAGAACTTACACAGGATGAGGAATTTTGGAACGGTTGTAAAAACTGTGTGAATTATGAAATTTTAATGAAAAAGGAGCGCAAAAACTGTCTTTGTACAGCAATGCTTTTCGATCCTGAAAATAATAAAATAAATAGTGTTGTAAATAATCAACCTGAAAATCAATATAATAATGAAAAAGAAAGTCATCTTAGCATTTAGTGGAGGATTGGATACTTCATATTGTGCTAAATATCTTAGTGAAACATTAGGATATGATGTTTATGCGGTAACTGTAAACACTGGAGGTTTTTCTAAAGAAGAAGAAAAAGAACTGGAGAAAAAAGCCTTAAATCTTAGTGTGAAAGAATACAGGTGTGTTGATGCTCAGGAAGATTATTACAATTCTTGTGTAAAATTTTTGATTTTCGGAAATGTTTTGAAAAACAACACTTATCCGTTGTCAGTAAGTGCTGAGCGTACGATTCAGGCACAGGAGATTGCTAAATATGCTATTGAAATTAATGCAGATGCTATTGCGCATGGAAGCACAGGAGCGGGAAATGATCAGGTTCGTTTTGATTTGATTTTTCAGGTAATGTGTCCGAATGTGGAAATTATTACTCCGATTCGTGATATGGCTCTTTCCCGTGAAGAAGAAATTGAGTTCTTGAAAAATTATGGCTATGAAATGGAATTTCAGAAAGCTCAATATTCTGTCAATAAAGGATTGTGGGGAACTTCGGTAGGTGGAAAAGAAACTCTGACTTCAAGAAATTATCTTCCTGAAGAAGCCTTTCCTTCACAAGTTGAAAAAACAGAACCTTCAGAATTGGAAATCGAGTTTAAAGAAGGAGAAATTGTTGCGGTGAATGGGGAAAATTTTGAACATCCTGTTTATGCTGTTCAAAAAATAGAAAAATTGGCTTCGGTTTACGGAATTGGTCGTGATATTCACGTTGGAGATACAATTGTTGGAATTAAAGGAAGAGTAGGTTTTGAAGCTGCAGCAGCTTCTGTAATCATCAAAGCACATCATTTATTGGAAAAACATACGCTTTCAAAATATCAGCAAATGATGAAATCTCAATTATCAGATTGGTACGGAAACTGGCTTCACGAAGCACTTTTCTTAGATCCGGTAATGAGAAATATTGAATATTTCTTGGTTGATTCTCAGAAAACAGTAAGTGGTAAAGTTTTTATTACGCTTCATCCCTATCGATTTGTTTTAAATGGAATTGAATCCAAGCACGATTTAATGTCCGATAAATTCGGAAGTTACGGTGAAGCAAACAGAGCATGGACAGGAGAAGATGTAAAAGGATATACAAAAATTATAAGCAATTCTTTAAATATATATCATCAGATTAACAGTGTAGAATCATGAAGAAGGTAGGAATTGTGGGAGCAAACGGCTACACAGGAAGCGAACTGATTCGTTTATTAGTTTTTCATCCCAAGGTTACTTTGCGTTTTTTATATAGTCGTTCCAATTCGGGGACAAAAATTTCTGATTTGTACCCGGATTTGGCGACGGTTTGTGAAATGGTTTTAACGAATAGGCCTGAAGATGTAGATATTCTTTTTTTGTGTCTTCCGCATAAAGAAAGTCAAAATTGGTTGAATCAAAACCCTGTAAAAGATGAAACGTTAATCATTGATTTAGGAAACGATTTCCGTTTAAATGGAAATTTCGGAAGCAGAAATTTTATCTACGGATTACCTGAAATCAACAAAAACCAACTTTCAGGAGCTAAAAGTATTGCCAATCCGGGATGTTTTGCAACTTCCATTCAATTAGCATTACTTCCTTTGGCTCAAAAAGGGTTATTAAATGAAGTGTATACAACAGGAATTACAGGTTCTACAGGTGCAGGTCAGTCTTTGCAGTCAACCACGCATTTTACCTGGAGAAATGATAATATTTCAGCTTATAAAACTTTGAAACATCAGCATGTAGAAGAGGTTTTACAGCAATTAGTTTCTTTTAACAATAATGAAATCAGTTTAAATTTTGTTCCGTGGAGGGGTGATTTTGCAAGAGGAATTTTTACAAGTTCCACAGTGAAAACAGATCTGGAACTTTCAGATTTAGAGCAATTGTACAGAGATTTTTATGCAGGTGAACCTTTTGTAATGGTAAGTGGAAAATCAATTGATTTAAAGCAGGTTGTAAACACCAATCGCTGTGTGATCCAAATTGAAAAGAGTGGAAATGTTGCCGTGATTCACTCCGTGATTGACAATTTGTTGAAAGGAGCATCCGGACAAGCGGTCCAAAACATGAACATTGCAATGGGTTGGGAAGAAAACTTGGGCTTAAACTTAAAACCGATTGCTTTTTAAATATTAAAAAAATGAATTTATTCAACGTATACCCATTATTCAACATAAATCCAATTAAAGCTCAAGGTTCATTTCTTTGGGACGAAAAAGGAGAAAAATATCTCGATTTTTATGGAGGTCACGCGGTGATTTCTATCGGTCACAATCATCCGTATTATCAAAACAAACTTAAAGAACAATTAGATAAAATATCTTTTTACTCCAATTCTGTTCAAAATTCCTTGCAAACTGAATTGGCAGAAAAACTGGGTGAACTTTCAGGATATGAAAATTATAATTTGTTCCTGTGCAATTCAGGAGCTGAAGCGAATGAAAATGCTTTAAAACTTGCTTCTTTTCATAACGGGAAAAGCAAAGTTGTATATTTCTCAGGTTCATTTCATGGAAGAACTTCAGCCGCAGTTTCGGTGACAGATAATCCGAAGATTGTTGCGCCTGTAAATTATGATGAAAGATTTATCAAATCAGAATGGAATAATATAGAACAGCTTGAAGAAGTTTTTAAAACTCACGGAACAGAAATTTCATCCGTAATTATAGAAGGTATTCAGGGAGTGGGTGGAATTATGATTCCAACAGTTGATTTTTTAACTAAAATCAAAGAATTGTGTGAGAAATATGATGCAGTTTTGATTTTGGATGAAGTGCAATCCGGTTACGGAAGAAGCGGATATTTCTTTGCACATCAGGAATTAGGAGCTGAACCGGATATCATTACAACAGCTAAAGGAATGGGAAATGGTTTTCCTATCGGAGGTGTTTTGATTCACCCGAAACTTCAGGCAAGTAACGGTTTGTTAGGAACTACTTTTGGAGGGAATCATTTGGCT
>JAFAAJ010000063.1 GCA_023426625.1 Bacteroidota bacterium | reverse complement strand
TGGCTGTAATGATATATTCTCCCGGTTCCGCAGATAAGATTTTGGTATCGTCCCAATCTGCTGCTACATCTTTGATAAACTGGAACGCATCCATGTGTTTTTTGTAGTTTTCAGGAAGGTCTGCTGCCATCTGAAGCGGCATATACATCACTACGTATAACGCCAATTGCTTTGCTAAGGTAGTTTTCACGAACCTTTGATCTCCCGGGAAGTAATAATCCATTTTTGTCTGGAAAATCCCCGGTGTATAATCCATCGGACCGCCCATCCATCTTGTAAATGGCAAAATGGTATGATGATCCGGATTATTTCCTCCGAATGCGTCATATTCCGTACCTCGTGCTGCTTCAGCAGAGATGTAATTCGGATAGGTACGGCTTTCTCCTGTAGGTCTTACCGACTCGTGCGAGTTTACCATAACTTTATATTCATGGGCTTTTTCGGCAATTCTGTAATAATGGTTGATCATCCACTGGGAATAATGATGCTCCCCTCTTGGAATAATATCTCCTACATATCCTGTTTTTACGGCATCATAACCATATTTATTCATGAGCTGGAAAGCTTTATCCGCCCATCTCTCATAATTGGTTGCAGAACCTGATGTTTCATGGTGCATGATCAATTTGATCCCTTTGGAATGGGCATAATCATTCAACATTTTGATATCAAAATCCGGATATGGCGTAATGAAGTCAAATACATATTCTTTTGAATGACCGAACCAGTCTTCCCAACCCACATTCCAACCTTCGATCAACAGTCCTCCGAATCCGTTTTCAGCTGCAAAGTCGATGTATTCTTTCACTCTGTCATTATTAGCTGCATGTTTTCCGTTGGGTGTAAGTTTTGTAAAATCGGTTTTACCTAAATGAACATTTTCTGCAGTAGAATAAGCCCATTGAGACTTCCCGATGATCATTTCCCACCACACACCCATATATTTTGTCGGATGGATGTAAGAAGTATCTTTATAACTTGTAGGTTCGTTGAGGTTGAAAAGCATTTTGGAATCCATCACCTCTTCTGCTTTCGGCGAAACGATAATGGTTCTCCAAGGTGTTGTGGAAGGCGTCTGAATGTATCCTTTTGCTCCCTGTCTGTCTGCGGTAAGGTGGGTTTTGAATTTATAATTCTGTGCATCCACCTCCAAATGGGAAGCCGGGTAATTTAAAACAGCTGCTTCAGCAACATTGACATATAAAGGCTCTTTTCCTTCTTTTTTCAACATTAAAGGAGACTGAACCGCATTTTTGATCAAAGTTTGAGAGGCATTGGCATCGTAAGCTTTATCCCATCTTCCCGGAATTTCAGAAATTTTGGTCGTCTGGAACTGGTACTCCTGAGAATCGTAATCTGCTACGATCCACCAGGCTTTCATATCGGTTGGAAAATCTATTTCAGAGTCTTCTTCTCTGATGACGAAGTAATTCAGGTTTTTCTGTTGTGGAAATTCATATCTGAATCCCAATCCGTCATTGAACAGTCTGAACTTCACTACAATACTTCTGTCTGTAGACGCCTGGTTAAGCGTAACCGCCAATTCGTTATAATGATTGATATAGTTTTTCTTTTCACCGAGAACCGGCTGCCAAGTTTCATTTTTTGAATCTCTTTTTTCGGCTGTTTTTGTAAAGCCGTTATTGAGGTCAAATTTCGAGTCCTCCGGTTTTGCAATTTCGGAAGCGAATTTTATAGAGGTATCTTTAAATAATCTCAGTCCTAATTTGGAATCTTCAACTACTACAGCTCCATTGTATTTCAGGTTGTAATATGGTACTCCCTGCTTTAACTGAAAGTTCATTTCAAACTTTCCATCCGGTGATTTTAAAGATTGTGCATTCACGCCCACAAACATCATTGAGAACAATAAAGCTCCCATCGTTATTTTCTTCATATTGATTATTTATAAGTTTTAAAAATAAAAAAACTGCTACTGAAAAGCAACAGTTTTCTGATTATAATTGCACGATTATTTCTTAATGAAAAGGTATCTTCCGTCTAAATCATTAAAGAAAACATCGTAATTAGCAGCCTCATTTACAGGGATATTCGGACCTCCTGAAGTAGCTGTTCCTGAAAAAGGAGTATCTCCACCCCAGTTTGCTCCCCAATCATTATCAGCTCTGAATTTAGCCTCTCCGGCAGTCAGCGCTATATTATTCACTCTCCAAACGTGAGGGTTAAACGTAGATGCCGTCATGTCCTGATCGCTATTCCATCCATCCGCTGTGGAAGAACCAATAATACCTATTGTTGAATAACTGGTGAGAGATCCTGTATAAGGAGTTAATGAATATGTTTTTGCATTAATATCAATCTCAAAATCATAATATCCGGCCGCACTTATGCTAAAAGAACCAGGCTCATTGGAGCCATCCAAATTACTAACTGCAACTGCGCCCGCATTTAAACCCCATTGAGGATGCCATTCTCCCAGCTTTTCTAAAATCTTAAATGATCCCGCTGAGAAATATCCTCTGAAATAGAATTTATTTACATTCACAGGATCTCTGAAAAGAGGCTGATTATTGTTATTATTATTCCATCCCGCTTCCGTAGCATCACCTACGAGAAACAAGTCTTTCAAACTCACAAAAGGAGTTATATCCAGACTTAAAACATTAGAATAATAATTAGCATTGCTGTTGAAAGATGCCTTAAATCTAACCTCAACTGCCGTTAATTCTCCTGCTTCTGCTCCTAAATTCAACATCAGATCATTCAACTCTTTGTGAGTGATGGAGATAGTTGTGGCATCTTTGGAAGCTACCAATACTTCAGAATCGTAAAAATTATTCCCTTTTATACCAAACTCTATAAAATATTGCGGTACAACCAAAGGACTAAATGTAGGTAAGGAATAAGTAAATTCAATAGCTTCATCGTCAGGAACCGCATTGTTCAGTACAACACTAGTTTTATCCGCTGAAAGACTACTTTTGGTATTTTCTACCAACGTTATTTTATCATCTTCTCCTGCACAGGAAACAACAAGCACCAGCAAAAGGGAAGAAATTATAGTTTTAAATAAGTTTTTCATTCTTAATCATTTAAGTTTTAATAACCAGTATTTTGAGTCAGATTCGGGTTTGCCTGAAGTGCCGATTCCGGGATCGGGAACAAGTTATAATTATTGGAGATAGACGTTCCGTTGGCAACACCTCCTTTCCATGGCCATAAATAAGAACCTCCCGAAAATTTCCCAAAACGGATCAAATCCTGTCTTCTAACCCCTTCTAAGCCTAATTCCCTTCCTCTTTCATCCAATATTGTCTGTAATGTAATGCTTCCAAGCGCAGTAGCATTGGCTCTGGCTCTGATCAGATTCACATATGTAAGAGCCTGTGACATTGTAGCCGTAGAAGCTCCTCTTACAGCACATTCTGCATAAATAAGATAAGCATCTGCCAATCTGAATAACGGGAAATCCGTAGAGGAGAAAGCCGTTACATTTCCTGATCCATCTGTATTCCTGTTGCTGAATTTGATGGAAGGATAACCATTGGTCCATTCTTTATAATCATCCATTTCAAAGGTATGTCCCGTAACCCAGAAGAGTTTTGCTCTCACATCCGTACTTGCAGCCAAATCAGAAGCATTGGCTCCAAATAAACCATACCAACCTTTTGTAGCACGATGTCCTCCCCATCCTTCAGCAGCTCCATAGGCAGATAAATTCATCGTTGTGGAATTTAAATTTCCATTAACAATGTAAGTTGTATTTCCATAGCTCTGTGAGGAAGTTGCATCTGCAATCAAAGGAAAAATTATTTCTTTTGAAGTATGATTATCCGCTCTGAAGTTTTTAATAAAATTCGTTTCCAGCTCGTAATTTCCGTTTGCTATAACTTTAGATGCGTAGGTTGCAGCATCATTATATCTTGCTGTTCCCGTATAGATTTCAGCATTTAAATACAACTTGGCCAATAACATCTGTACAACAGCCTGATTCGCTCTACCGTATGAATTTGACGGAGCTATATTCGCTTCAATATCTTTCAATTCGTCTTCAACAAATTCAAAAAGTTCCGTCCTGCTTGCTTCCGGAAGCGGAGCGGCTGATCCAAAGGTTTCATCATTCACCAAAGGTCCTTTTCCAAAGAAATCGATAAGATAGTAATAAGATAACGCCCTTAAAAACCTTAGTTCACTGATGTACTGTTCTTCATTAGACACATCCACTTTATCTTTCAGAATAAGAATAAGATTGGTCGTCTGCGGAATTGTGTAATAAATTCTGTCATAAACATACTTGAAAAATTTATTATTTGAGTTCCATCCTGAAGTAGTGGTCAATTGATCCAGTCCATTATCTCCCCATCTGTTTTTCATTCCATCGGCGGTAAAATCATTAAGATTTACTAATCCTCTGATAAACGGAGATTCACCTGCATTAGCACCCGCAATATCAGAATCGCCGGGACCATTTACACTTGAAAGTGCAAAGGTAGAATACATTCTGGATAAAAGTCCTTCCACTGCATTAGGATCACGCACCAAGAGCTCTTCCAATGTAAGTTCGTATTTCGGTTCTGTTTCCAGATCGCCAGTACATGAAGCAAAAAACAAACCTGCAATTGCTAATAAACTATATATTTTTGTTCTTTTCATTGTTGTTCCGATTAAAAATTAAAGTTGAAACCGATGGTATAGATTCTTGGTCTTGGATAGAAGTTATTATCAACACCACCAAAGTTTTCAGGATCCTGTCCTTTATACTTTGTTAATATAAATGCATTATTAACAGAGCCATACACTCTAAGATCGAGTTTATTACCAAAGATTTTTTGAATATTATATCCTAAAGTTACGTTGTCCAGCCTCAAGAAAGATGCATCATGTAAAAAATAATCTGAGAAATACATATTATCTGTTGGCTGTACCAGGTTGAAGGATGATCTTCCATCATAAAAATCAAGAACATTACTCATGTGTTCCGAATTAGCAGTTTTTGCCTGATTGATGAAACCTTGTGCTACGTGTCTTCCGTCGTAAACTTTTCCACCAATCTGTCCTCTGAAATTAGCTGTAAAATCCCAGTTTTTATAATTCAGGCTTGTTCCGAAACCATATGTGAAATTTGGAACGATCTTCGCGTCATAGCGATCTTCATTGGTGATTTGACCATCTCCGTTTCTGTCGACAAATGCATCTGCAATTGGATTTCCATTATCATCATATACCTGCTGGAACATCCAGGCCGAATAAGGCTGTAAACCTACCACATGATATGCGATCTTAACTCCCGTTCCTACTGGAAGATCACCTCCTGCCTGAATTCTGTCATAGTATTTCAGCTCAAGTATCTCACCTTTATTATAAGCAAAATTCCCAAATACATTCCAGTTTACATTTTCTGTTTTTACAGGGTTTATGTTCAGATTCATTTCTCCACCTCTGTTTCTGAGAGCCCCCACAT
>JAFAAJ010000049.1 GCA_023426625.1 Bacteroidota bacterium | reverse complement strand
GAGGTTTATCAGTCAGCAGACTTATGATGAATTTTTTTATGGATCTGTCTTCAAGACCTTTGAAGAATATAAAAACGCTCACGATAACGATCATATAGTTGTGAATGGTCAGATGATGGTGAATCCTTATAAGCCTTTTTGCGTTACCCAAACTAAAGATACTTATAATTTTATTGCTTATTATCCTAAAAAGGAGATCATAGGAAAAACCAATTTAACAAAACATACGGTGATAAATTATTTTCCTAATCAGAAGAGTTCAACCCAAACAACCACCAATACTTACAATTTGTGGGATTATATTACGAAGAAAAAGATAGAACTTCCAGATAATACCCTTCAGGAAACTACTTATAAATATGCTCACGAGAAAGGCAATCAGCTGATGATCAGTAAGAATATGATAGGTATTCCTTTAGAGACGGAAACGAAGCAAACCATTAACGGAACAATCAAAACCTTGTCGAAAACAGAAACTGTTTACCCGACTTCTGTTCCTACTGCTCAAGCGGGTAATTTGGTGTTGCCGTTATCGGTATTATCTTTCAATCTTGAGTCGGGAAGTCCGGATACGGAAATCTCCTTCGACAAATACGATTCCAAAGGGAATCTGTTGCAGTATACCACAAAAGCGGGAATTCCGGTAGCCATTGTGTGGGGATATAACGGAACTCAGCCAATCGCTAAGGTAGAGGGAAGTAGATATGACAACCTGGTAAGCTTAGGCTTAGTATCTGCTATTGTCACAGCTTCTGATTTGGATGCTTCGAATCCTGCCAATGAAGGAGCACTGATCACGGCCTTGGATAATTTCAGGACCTCTTCTTCTTTATCCAGTTATCAGATCAGTACCTACACTTATGACCCGTTGATAGGAGTAACGAGTATCACGCCTCCATCTGGAATAAGAGAAATTTATATTTATGACACAGCGAATAGATTGGAGAAGATCGTGAATGTGGAGGGCAAGGTGTTGAAAGAATTCAAATACAACTACAAAAACTAATAATCGATGAAAAAAATACTTATTCCGGTTGGTGCATTATTGCTTTCAGGATTACATGCACAGACCATCCCGAGTGCTACGGAAAACTATGTATATACCAAAACTTATTTAGATTATGATGGAACTACCCCTGCCAAAACATCTGAGACGATTCAGTATTTTGATGGTTTGGGAAGAGCCAAACAGGTAGTAAATGTCAAAGCTTCCCCTTTACAAAAAGATGTGGTTTCACATATCGAATATGACCAGTATGGAAGACAGGTAAAAGATTACCTTCCTGTTCCCCAATCGGGAACACAGAACGGAGCTATTTATACCAACCCTTTAAGTAATGCTATTCAGCCCAATATTTATGGTTCAGAAAAGATTTATTCTGAAAAAGTATTGGAGAACTCTCCGTTAGACAGGATCCAGCAGCAGATCCAGGTTGGAAACGCCTGGAGCACCAAACCCGTACAGTTTGGTTATGATGTGAATATTGCGGGTGAAGTGTTTAGGTTTTCTACTAATACTGCCACTTCTGTTTTAAGAATTGACGATAATTCCACAAGTTCTGAAGGAGGCTATTATAAAGCTAATATGCTCTATAAAAATACCATTACCGATGAAGATGGGAATGTAACGATAGAATTCAAGAATGGACAGGGTCAGACTGTTTTGGTCAGAAAAATGCTCAATGCTACAGATAAGGCAGATACTTATTATATATACAATGAATATAATCAGTTGGCGTTCGTAATTGCCCCCAAAGCGGTGGAAGAATTGGAAAACATGGGATTTGGGAGTGGAGACCAGGTTACTTCCGATATATTAGACGCCCTTTGTTATCAGTACCGCTATGACGGTAAAAACCGACTAATAGAAAAGAAACTACCGGGTAAAGGTTGGGAATATATGGTGTATGACAAGGCTGATCGCTTGGTTTTTACACAAGATGCAGTAATGGCTCCAACCAATAAATGGCTTTTCACAAAATATGATAAGTTTGGAAGAGTGATAATGACAGGCATAGTTCCCGGAAGTGATCGGGCATCCATGCAGACTATGATAGGAAATAATGTCATTATTGAAAATAGAGAGGCTACAGGATTTGCCAAAAATGACGGGATGCAGATTTATTATTCTAATGATCATTTTCCGTATTTTGAAAAGGCTCTAACAATTAATTACTATGACACTTATCCTGCGTATAGCTTCAATCCTGCTTTTCCTTCAACCATCTACGGAAAGCAGATTCTGACGGACAATCCCGCTACAGCAGGTAAAAGTACCAAAAGTCTTCCTGTACTGAGTCTGGTAAAGAATATCGAGGATGATAACTGGACCAAAACCTATACCTATTATGATATGAAGGGAAGAGCGATCGGAACGCATTCCATCAATCATTTAGGGGGCTATACCAGAACGGAGAGCGATCTGGATTTTTCCGGAATGGCCCTTCAAACCAAAACTTACCACAAGAGACTGAGCACAGATGCCGAAAAGGTGATCACCGAAACCTTCACGTATGACCATCAGAACAGATTACTTGAGCATAAGCATCAGATAGACAATAACCCGGCGGAACTCCTGTCTCAAAATAAATACAATGAGATTTCTCAATTGGAATATAAGAAGGTTGGAGGAGTTGTAGGAGCAGCTAATCCTTTTCAGCAAATTGATTATTCTTATAATATCCGGGGATGGCTCACCCAGATCAATGATCCTAATAATCTGGGCAATGATCTTTTTGGATATAAGATCAAATACAACCAGGTGGAAGGTTTAACGACTCCCGATACTTCGGATACCTCACTTCAGGTGGTTCCAAAATACAATGGAAATATTGCTGAAGTAGACTGGAAAACAGGAGTACAACCTAATGAACCCCTGAAACGTTATGGTTATGTATATGATAATCTGAACCGGTTATCCGCGGGTTTTTATCAGAATGCTACCAACCCGTCTATCAGGGAATACTATGAAAAAGTGAGCTATGACCTGAATGGGAATATTAAAACCATGAAAAGGACAGCTCAGAGAATGGGACCTACCGCATTACTGATCGATGATCTTACATATCAGTATGAAAATACCGGAGCCAGCAACCGTTTACAGAAAATAACGGAAACCGTTACCATTGGGCAGGGTTATCCTTACAAAGCAACTCCTACCCATATCGGATATGATAATAATGGAAACATGACGAGTTTTCCCGATAAAGGGATTTCTTCAATCCAATATAATTATTTAAATTTACCAAAGCAGATCACCCAAAACGCTGTAGACACCAATTATACTTACAGGGCAGACGGTGTAAAAGTGAAGAAGATCTTTGGAGGAGTAGAAACCCATTATCTGGACGGTTTCCAGTATAAGTATACAGAACCATGGGAAGATCCAAACGGAGTGATGATGAATCCTGAAATGAAGTTGAGAATTATCCCAACTTCGGAAGGGTATTTTGATGCATTAAGAGGTAAATATTTCTATAATTATACTGATCATTTGGGCAATGTAAGGTTAAGTTATAGTGATGCGGATGGAAATGGTGTGGTTACAGGCGATATTGAAGTAACCAATTGTGAAGACACCCCAGACGGACAGGCATGTAATAATTATATTATAACAGGCGAAGCGGAAGGCGTTACGAATTATTATCCTTTCGGATTGATGCATAACAGTACCTATTATAGTTTTGATAATGCTTATCATTACAAGTACAACGGAAAGGAGCTTCAGGAGACTGGTATGTATGATTACGGCGCAAGATTTTATATGCCCGATATTGGTAGATGGGGAGTTGTCGATCCTCTTGCGGAGACTTCAAGACGGTGGAGTCCTTATACCTATGCTTACAATAATCCTTTGAAATATATAGATCCGGATGGAAGAGAAGGAACAGATTGGTTTCATAATACAAAAACAAACCAGTTATTTTTTGTCAAAGATGTACATGGCGAAATGACCACAGAAGGTTTAAATCAATCAGGGCTCTCAGGTAATGCAGGTGATTATGAAAATTTAGGAGCAAATAATGCATTTGGAAGTAGAGTTGAAGCCCAAAACGGGTCCAATATTTTAGACATGGATGTCGTTAGAATTACTAACGCACAAGAATTTATGTCAGGTAATGGATATCTTAATGTAAAACAAGAAACAGGAACTGAATATACACATACTCCCAACGGATTTTCATTTGATGAAGGTATAAAAGTTTCAAGCTCATGGGAAAAAATTACTGATAGTAAATTTAGATTTATAAAAAGTGAAAATTTTACTCGTGAAGTGGTTTCAAATGAAGTTTCTAAATCACATTCTGCTTTATCTGGTAAAATGAATACTAAAGATTTTGTGAGACAAGAAATTATAGGTCTTCATAATGATAGAAGTAGTACAGCCGCTAAAGATAATTGGAATTCTACATTTAAAGAATTTTTTAAACAAGTTGGTGATTGGGTTAGTCAAGAAGGTGGTGAGGCGTTTGAAGAAATATTAAAATCAAAAAAAAGATAAAAATTATTATTTATATAATTTACAACCCGAAAAAGTATTTATATCTGTGTGAAATTTTTTAACCACAATGGTTTTGAATAAATCAATACTTTTTCATTTAAATTCAATTATCAATGAAAATAATACATATTTTAACAATATCCTCCTTTTTGCTTATTTCATGCAATAGTAATATCCAAACAGATGAAAAATTTAAAATTGAGAATGACAAATTAATTCAAGAGTATAAGAATGACAATCAGGATTTTATAAAAAAAAATGCTTATAATCTTTCTGATGAATTAATGGTAAAAGCATTAGATAGTATAGCTAAAGAATACATGGTAGACAAAAATAAAAAATTAGCTGAGAAATTTATTAATACTCAAAGTGGTTTGAAAAGACTTAATTTTCTTAAAAAGTTTTACACTAAAGCTGAAATAAAAGAACTAATAAAAAAAGTCCCAGAAAAGCTGAAAACAAATATTTATTTTGTTGAATTAGAAAAATATAGTAGAGAGTAGGTTATGAGATCCTACCTTCCTGCTGCGCAAAGTCTCCCGACTTTGAGCGGATAAAAATAAACCCACTGTAATTGCTGTGGGTTTTGTTATTTTGCCAACATCAACAACAGAATGAAATATTTTATAGTTTTACAATACAAAAGCAGGGTATAATAATGTCCAATGAATAGGGAGACTTACAGGAATGTATTTTAGTTGTAGAAACCACTCCTTCATATTATACTTCTGATATGTTTAAAGCAAAAGGCTATAACCCTTTAACTAAGAAACCGTGTGAATGCGATCACTACAACAGATGGTGGAGCTCATATAAAGATGAGATAGGAGTAGGTGACACTATTGTGAAGAAAAAAAACGAACTGGTTTTTAGTATTCATAAGAAAGATAGTATTATCAGACACAGGTATAGACTATGAAAATGGAAAAGTAAAGAGGTGTTTTTATTGTTTTTTTGAATAAACACAAAAGCGCAATCAATACAAGGTTAATATAGTTCCTTACCTTTGCCATAACCACCACAAAAAAACTCCCATGAAAAAATTTATTCTAACACTCATCGCCATTCTTGTTCTTCTCGCAGTTGTTCTCTTGGTCAGAACTTTCACCTATCCGTTCAGAAAAATAGATGCTCAGACAATGCAAAGGGTAAAGGTTATAAAGGATGATTCTGCTATTTTGCGACTGTCCGGAGGGATAAAAATTTCTACGGTTTCCACAGGAGAATTGGGAAAATTCGATTATTCAACTTTTGAGACATTCAAGGAATATCTGAAAAAATCTTATCCATTGGTTTATCAGAATACAGAAAACTTTGAGGTCAATAAACATGCTTTAGTTTTCAGGTTAAAAGGAAGTAATGCTAAGCTACAGCCTATTGTTTTTCTTTCCCATATAGACGTTGTGTCTCCAGGAAATGCAGGTGTTAGGAATACTCAGGAAAATGTTTTCAGACTGAAAGATGAACCTTTATCTCCGATGAAAAATGTGGCGGAAGATTGGGATTTTAGTCCGTTTTCAGGAGCTGTTGCTAATGGAAGGATCTATGGAAGGGGAGCCATTGATATGAAAGGAATGCTCTTCTCGTTAATGGAATCCATGACGCATTTAATTAAAAACGGTTTTATTCCACAGCGGGATATCTATCTGGCTTTCGGGTTTGATGAAGAAGTAGGAGGCCTCAAAGGAGCTGCTCATATTGCCGAATATTTTAAAAAACAAGGATTAGAGTTTGATGCAGTGTACGATGAAGGCGGATTGATTTTGGAAAAAGGAAGTGTAAAAGGAATAAACTCAGATGTAGCGGTGATCGGTTGTGCAGAAAAAGGATTTCTTTCTGCTAGAATAAAAGTAAAAGGATTGGGTGGTCATTCCTCGATGCCGCCGCAGGAAACAGCTATCGGGAAAGCTGCTG
>JAFAAJ010000036.1 GCA_023426625.1 Bacteroidota bacterium | reverse complement strand
AACGCCATGTTCCGTGTAGAACTGGAAAATGGGCATATACTTATTGCTCATATTTCTGGTAAAATGAGAATGCATTATATTAAACTTTTACCTGGAGATAAGGTAAAACTTGAAATGTCTCCTTATGATTTAACAAAAGGGAGAATTACTTTTAGATATTAAACAACTGCCAAATGGAGTCTTCGGGTTTCCATTTGGCTCTTGTTAAAAAATAAATACTATCAAATGAAATTTAGAGCATCAATTAAAAAAAGAAGCGCTGATTGTAAAATTGTACGCAGAAAAGGTGTACTGTTTGTAATCAACAAGAAGAACCCAAAATTTAAACAAAGACAAGGCTAACATTAAATTATGGCGAGAATTGCAGGTATTGATTTACCAAAAAACAAAAGAGGCGTTATCGGTTTAACTTATATTTACGGAATCGGAAGAAGCACTTCTTCAGAAATCCTTAAGGCTGCCGGTATCAGCGAAGATAAGAAAGTCAACGAATGGAATGACGATGAATTGGCTGCAATCAGAACGTATATCTCTGAAAACATTAAAGTAGAAGGAGAATTAAGATCTGAAGTGCAATTGAACATCAAGAGATTGATGGACATAGGATGCCAACGAGGAATACGTCACAGACTAGGATTACCTTTAAGAGGCCAGAGAACGAAAAACAACTCTAGAACCCGTAAAGGAAAGAGAAAAACTGTTGCTAACAAGAAAAAAGCAAGTAAATAATCGTTAGGAATTATGGCAAAACAAACTAAAGTAGTTAAAAAAAGAAAAGTAAAAGTTGAAGCTATTGGTGAAGCTCATATTCAGGCTTCTTTCAATAACATCATCATTTCTTTAACAAATAAAAACGGAGAGGTTATCTCTTGGGCTTCTGCCGGTAAAATGGGATTCAGAGGTTCTAAAAAGAATACTCCATTTGCTGCTCAGATGGCAGCTGAAAATTGCTCTGCTGTAGCTCACGAAGCTGGATTAAGAAGAGTAAAGGTGTTTGTAAAAGGACCTGGTGCAGGTAGAGAATCTGCAATCAGATCTATTCACAATTCAGGAATTGAAGTTAGCGAAATCATTGATGTGACTCCTATGCCACACAATGGATGTAGACCACCAAAAAGAAGAAGAGTTTAATTTTTAGAATTTACCCATTATGGCAAGATATATTGGACCTAAAACTAAGATTGCTAGAAAGTTTGGTGCTGCAATCTACGGAGATGACAAAAACTTCGAAAAAAGAAAAAACCAACCACCAGGACAACACGGTCCTAACAAAAGAAGAGGTGCTAAAAAATCTGAATACGCAGTTCAGTTAGCTGAAAAGCAAAAAGCTAAATATACTTATGGTATTTTAGAAAGACAGTTTGCTAACTTATTTGATAAAGCACACAGAAGTAAAGGTGTAACAGGTGAAGTTCTATTGCAACTTTGCGAATCTAGATTGGATAACGTAGTGTACAGATTTGGTTTTGCTAAAACAAGATCTGCTGCTAGACAATTGGTTTCTCACAGACACATCACTGTGAACGGAGAAATCCTTAATATCCCTTCATATTTGGTAAAAGCTGGTGATGTAATCGCTGTAAGAGAAAAGTCTAAGTCTCTTGAAGTTGTTACAAACGCATTAGCTTCTAAAGCAAATTATGAGTGGTTACAATTCAACGATGAGAAGAAAGAAGGTACTTTCGTTTCTGCTCCTGAGAGAATCCAAATTCCGGAAGACATCAAGGAACAGCTTATCGTCGAACTTTACTCTAAATAATTTTTTAATCAAATTTTTGCTCAACCCAATAATATGGCAATTTTACAAATCATAAAACCCGATAAAGTAATTTTACTTAACTCTGATGAATTTAGAGGTCAATTTGAATTCAGACCACTAGAACCAGGTTTCGGGCTTACAATCGGTAATGCTTTGAGAAGAGTGTTGCTTTCTTCTCTGGAAGGTTATGCTATTTCATCTATCAAAATAGAAGGTGTAGAGCACGAATTTTCAACTATTCCAGGAGTAATTGAAGACGTTACCGAAATTATTCTTAACCTTAAGCAGGTAAGATTAAAAGCTGCAGCAGAAAACCAGGCTAACGAGCAGGTAGTTGCTAAAGTTTCAGGTCAAACGGTTATTACTGCTGGAGATTTAGGAAAGTCAATCAATGGATTTGAGGTTCTGAACCCGGATTTAGTGATCTGCAACCTAAACAGTGATGTAACTTTCGAAATTACTTTCAATATTGAAAAAGGTAGAGGGTATGTTCCTTCAGAACAAAACAAGTCAAACAATGCACCTGTAGGTACTATTGCTATTGACTCTATCTTCACGCCAATCAAGAAAGTACAATACAGCATTGAAAATTATCGTGTAGAGCAAAAAACAGACTACGAAAAACTTGTATTAGATATAGAAACTGATGGTTCCATCAGTCCTCAAAATGCGCTAACAGAAGCTTCTAAGATATTGATTTATCATTTCATGTTGTTCTCTGATGAGAGAATCACTCTTGAAACTGAAGCTGTGAAAGCGTCTATCCAATACGATGAAGAAACTCTTCATACAAGACAACTATTAAAGTCTAAATTAGCAGATATGGATCTTTCTGTAAGAGCCCTTAACTGTCTTAAAGCAGCTGAAGTAGAAACTCTTGGAGAACTGGTTTCTTACAGTAAGTCTGATTTGATGAAATTCAGAAATTTTGGTAAAAAATCTTTGACAGAACTAGAAGAATTAGTGCATTCAAAAGGTCTTAACTTCGGTTTCGACGTTGCAAAATATAAGTTAGACGCTGATAAATAATTAATAATGAGACACGGTAAAAAATTCAATCACTTAGGAAGAACGGCTTCTCACAGAAGTGCTTTACTTTCTAATATGGCTTGTTCTCTAATTGAGCATAAAAGAATCAACACTACTGTAGCTAAAGCTAAAGCTTTAAGAGTATATGTTGAGCCTCTATTAACAAAAGCAAAAGAAGATACTACACATAACAGAAGAATTGTATTCTCTTATCTTCAAAATAAGGAAGCAGTTGCTGAATTGTTCAGAACTGTAGCCCCTAAAATCGCTGAAAGAAACGGTGGTTATACAAGAATCATCAAAACAGGTTTCAGACCAGGTGATGCTGCTGATACTGCTCTTATCGAGCTAGTGGATTTCAACGAGCTTTATAATCCAAATGCTGAAGAGAAAAAAGCTACAAGAAGAAGCAGAAGATCTACAACAGCTAAAAAAGCTGAAACTGTAGTTGCTGAAGCTCCAAAGACAGAAGAAAAAGCTGAAGAGCCAAAAGCAGAAGCAGCTGACTCTACTGAGGAAAAAACTGAAGAATAAGACTTTTTCAGATATATAAAAAACCGTTCAGATTACTGAGCGGTTTTTTTATTCAATTTTAGTTTTTACAAGCTGAATGATATTGTTCCCCTGATCCAGAATTAAACTGTCTCCTTTTATTTCAGCTTTCATATCATCTTTCTGATACAAAGATCCATTTTTGGTAGTTCCTGTCTTTGAAAGGGTGAATGTCTTTTTATTGCTGGTAATAGCCAACGTATTTTCTTTAGAACCTTCAGTAAAAACCACTTTTACCAGAGTTCCGTCTTCTGCTTTATAGATAGAAGTTCGTTCGGTCTGTGCCGTGTTATCTGCTATTGTTGTACCATCTGTTTGAATAACATTTTTATTTCCGCTTTCACTTTTATTACAACCAATCAGTAATGTAGTGGCAAAAGAAACCGCAATTAAGAATCCTGTTTTCATATTGTTCATTGTTTTTAATGTTAATTTATCTTCTATTTAAAAGAAATTTGATTAAATTTAATAAAAACAAAACTAAACCCATAAACTCGAACACTTAAAATTTGAAATTACACAAAGGTGTAATTGATTCTGCTTTATTTTCTATTGAACTTTGTTATAACAAGACCGACAGACATGAGTATCTCCATAGCCATAGTAGAAGACGAAAAGAACTACAACAATACGTTGAAGAAGATCATCAATTATCAGAAAGACATGAGAGTGGTTGCCCAGTTTTTTGATGGGAGTGAGGCTTTGCAAAAGTTACCTGATCTTTTACCGGATGTAGTGATGATGGATATTCAGTTGCCGGATATGTTGGGCATCAAAATCATTGAAAAGCTTAAAAAAGAAATGCCGGAAACACAGTTCATCATGTGTACAAGCTTTGAGGAGGATGAAAAAATATTCAATTCTTTAAAGGCAGGAGCAATGGGCTACCTTATCAAAGGGGAAAGTATGGAGAAGATTCTTACCTCTATCCGTGATGTTTACAATGGAGGAGCACCCATGAGTTTTGCCATCGCGAGGAAAGTCCTGGGGCATTTTGAAAGAAAAACGGAAGATAAAAAAGATCTGGAAGACCTCACAGAACGGGAAACGGAAGTTCTGGGGCTTTTAGCGCAAGGGTTCCTTTATAAAGAAATCGCAGATAAAAAATTCATCAGCATCGATACCGTAAAAAAACATGTTGGCAATATCTACAGAAAATTACATGTGAGTAATAAAGTAGAAGCAATAAATAAATTTAACCATTTTAAAAACTAAGAAATCATGGACGATAATCAAAATGCATTAGACTCAGTTGTTGGAACAAACAAAAGGAGTGAAAGTAATCATATCAATAATCTGACTAATATTGATTGGGGAAAAATGAAAATCTATGAACAGGTAAGTGATAAAGATGCTGACTTTAATTTTTATACAAACAGAGGAGGGCAGAAAGGGAATTGGGATGTTCCAATAGCAAACAGGATACCTAGTGAGGATGTTCCTCAGATGATTCGAGAATTTAATTTAATAACTCCTGATAAATATGAGAAACACTTATTTGTAACAAGTGAGGTAGCTCGCGTACTTTTTGAAAGAAATGAGGCAGTAAAAATATTTCTGGGTGAAAATGATGAAGGATTAGTTCTTATGTGTAAAGAGCTTACCCCGGAAGGAAATGATTATTATATTATTAATAATTGTGAATCAATAAAAGAAATTACAAGAGAGGATTTTGAAAACTATAGATCTTTTTATGACGAAACCTTAAGATCTGTTCTGGATACCTATATCCAGGAAAGACAAAGGAACACGAATGCTTGTAATACAAAACGTTTTATCTTAGAAAATATCGTTTACAATGAACTTGTAAGGCAACAAGAATTAAAGCCTTCCGCCAACATTGTAATTTCCCTTTATCCTGCAATGCATCTTAGAGATGTCTTTATGGCGACTGGCAACTTACTATATAAAAATAGATTCACATTTATAATGGTTTTAGAAGAGCGAAACGAATTAGATTTTGATCCGATCGGAGATACAGGTGTTTTTGATAGAAACGGACTTTGCCCACCTCCAAACGATTCCAATTGCTAATGAGTCTTTTAGATACATTATATTATATTGTTATCTTGATATGTTTATTTGTTTCCATAATTTCAAAAGGATTATGGAAACAATATTTTTGGCTTTATTTTGCGGTAACTATTATTATAGAAGCGTTTGTTGAATATAGGATTTCATTCATAACATCAAGGATTTATAATTATTTGGATTTATTTTGTATTGGCTATTTTGGCTTTATTTTTTTTCAAGAACTGAAGAATGATAAAATCATTAAACGAGCATCCATTATCGGTATCGTTTTAAGTTGTTTATTTATCTTTTTTTCTAAAACCCATTATTCAATTCTGACGGGTTTTTTATATTCTATCTTTTTGGTTTTTGTGTCTTTACTTTGGTTTTACAGAAAAATAACAGATGAAAACGGCGAACACAATATGCTAAAGCTCCCTTTTTTTTGGATAAGCAGCTCTTTATTACTTTGGGCTATTTTTTATATTTTTAGAATGTTCCCGATGTACTTTTTTGCAGTTTCGGATCTTGGATTCTCGAATTTGCTCAAAACCATATTCCAGATAGCTACCATTATTTCTTATCTGATTTTTTTTAAAGGCTTAATGTGCAAAAAATGAATGAACTACCTTTTGAAATAAAATTTATATACCTTACTGCTATTGTTTTAATGATATGCTTTGTCGTATTTATTGTATTTATAGTACTCATGTACAACCGCAAACAACTTCTCTATCTGAAAGAAAAACAGCTGCAGGAAGCCGAATACCAAAATCAGCTTCTTCAAAAAGAATTAGAAAAACAAAAGCTGATAGAACAGGAAAGAGAACGTATTTCCCATGATATGCATGATGACCTTGGTGCTGGAATTTCTGCTTTGAAGCTTCAGGCGGAATTTTTAAAACAAAAAGCGGAAAATGATGATCTGAAATGCGATATTGATGAACTTTTAAAAACTTCGGAAGAGATGAACCTCTCAATGAGAGAAATGCTTTGGAGTTTAAATTCTGGGAACGACACAATAGATAGCTTTGTTGATTATTCCAAAATATACGCCTATAATTTTCTTAAAAAAACAAATATTCAGCTTGGTATAGATGAACAGAATATTTCTCAAACAGCAATTACCACAGAACAAAGACGGAATTTATTCTTATGTCTCAAGGAAGCATTAAATAATATCTATAAACACAGTCAATGCTCTGAAGTACAAATATCTTTTGCTCAGAAAGATAAAAGTTTTGAGATGAAAATTATAGATAACGGTTCCGGAATAGATCCCCATAAAGCAGAGGGAAATGGACTCAGGAATATGAAACGCAGGATGGAAGAACAAAACGGATTTTTTGAAGTACGAACGGAGAAAGGTACTCATTTGCTTTTTCGGATAGATTTATAACAGATTTCTAATATACAATAAATGGACAGTATCATTGATGATGCTGTTTTTTGTTTTCAGAATCACCCATTTGTGTAATTGACCGGTAAAGTTTTAAGTAGGAAATTTGACTAACTAAAAACTAATAACCTTTTACATAAAATTATCAATCCCTTAAAATCTATCACCATGAGCACAGAAGAATCAATTAAAAAACTAACGGAAGAATTTGAAACGGAACTGAAAAACCTAGCCAATGAAATTTCCAAGGAAGTCTCCAGTATCCAGGATGACAGTGAGGTTCTACAGGATAACGGGACATTGTTCAATATTAAGAATGGGAATTACCAATACAATTTTGAGTGGAAAAAAGTCATTTTCGATCTGCCGATTCCACAGTTTACCATGAAAACACAAAAGTTCTCCTTTGATATTCCCGAAGTTACCATGAAACTTAAAGAAATCTGCTTCGACTGGCCAAAAACAAGAATGGTAAATAAAAAAGTAGGCGAAAAACCAGAAGTAACCTGTGGATGGAAAATGACAAAAGTTATTTTTGGAAAAACAAAAACATGGCAGTGTACAACAAAATGGACGCCCATCATTATTTCTGTTCCCGAAGTTACAATGGAAACAAAATGCATGTCGACCAAAATCCCTGAAGTAACCATGAAGACCAAAGAAATGATCTTTAAAATTCCTGAAGTTACAGTGATTTCCAAACAAATATCCTTTAATACTTTGGTGATTACAAGTATCAACTACAATGAGTCCGAAGAAAATATTGAAAACAGCAATGAGAAAATCACTCAGGTTCAGCAAAGAATCAATGATCTGACGGTAGCTTATGAAGGAAAAATGAAGTATATGCAGATTGAATTGGTGAATGAACAGTTCGATAAAGCTCAAAGTGAGATCTTAGGTGATGTGGAACCCGTGAAAAAAGATATTGAAAGATCTATTGAAGAGTGCAAAGGTACCATCACGGAATTGAAAAACAACGGTGCTGCTGATCAGTTGAAAATCGAAGAAGAAAAGCTGAACCAATTGATTGGTCATCTTCAAAAAATACTTGAACCTTATCAACAGACTTTAGAAGCTCTGAATGAAGAAAGGAAAAAAGCCTTGAATGAAATTGAAGAGTTAGAACAAGCTGCCTAAATAAAAGATCATGAATACAGATAGCATTTACTTAATAATAGGTATCATCATTATCTGCGGAATTATTGGTGGTATTGGGAGTTCTCTCAAAGAAATGAAAGATAACGGCGGAAAATTTTTTCTTAGAAACATCATGTTCGGAATTCTGGCCTCTATTACAGTCCCATTATTTCTAAACCTCGTGTCCAGTGATATCCTGAAAAATATCCTGAACAACTCTAAAGAAAATGAAATTAATTATTTTATTTTTTCGGGTTTCTGTGTTATTGTAGCATATTCGTCTATTCAGTACCTCAATTTGATATCAAGCAGAGTTGTGCAGAACCTAAAAGAAGATTACGCCAGTCTGAAAGTGGAGAATAAGAAAATGAAAGAAGAAGTGGAAAGGATCAATGATGTTCAGAAAACCGTTTTAATGTATGATGGAAATACCCCGTTGGAGACATTAAAACAGTCTTCCATTATTGAGGATGATGAAACGAAGGAACTGATGAAGACAATTTATAATCCCGAGAAAAAGTTCACTCCGGTCGAAAAAGTTTATGAAAACATATCATCCCTTGAAAACGACAAGATCAAACAGAAAATTGAAGAACTCAAAAACAAGCATCTTGTTAAAGAAATTCATTTGGGAGATGGTGTACGCGCGGTGGCACTTTCGGAAGGAGTGGAAAATTTGATCCTTGATGAACAATAAATCATAATGTAAGCTTGAAATCTCCATATTGATCATGATATGGAGATTTTTAATTAAAATAATCAATATTAAAACGATAAAATTTAACTCAGAATAAATGATAAATTCCCAGTCCGTTGCTTTCGAAATTAAAATTGATTAAATTTGTAGAACTAAAAAAATAAAACATGAGTTACATTTCTTACATTGAAGCAAGACAAATTTTGGATTCTAGAGGTAATCCTACAGTTGAAGTAGATGTATTTACGGAAAGCGGTGCAATGGGACGTGCTGCCGTACCTTCAGGAGCATCTACAGGAGAACACGAAGCCGTAGAATTACGTGATGGTGGTTCAGAATATATGGGGAAAGGAGTTTTAAAAGCTGTTGAAAATGTAAGAGAAGTAATTGCACCTGAATTGGTTGGTCTTCCGGTTTATGATCAGAACCTTCTTGATCAGATCATGATTGATCTTGACGGAAGCAGCAATAAAGGAAATCTTGGTGCTAATGCCATTCTTGGGGTTTCATTAGCTGCTGCTAAAGCTGCTGCTACAGAACTGAGAATGCCTTTATATAAATATGTAGGAGGTGTGAATGCCAATACACTTCCGGTTCCGATGATGAATGTAATCAATGGAGGTTCTCACTCAGATGCTCCTATTGCGTTCCAGGAATTTATGATCATGCCGGTAAAAGCAGATTCTTTCTCTCATGCCCTAAGAAAAGGAACAGAGATCTTCCATCATTTGAAATCTATCCTGAAAGGAAGAGGATTATCAACAGCAGTTGGAGATGAAGGTGGTTTTGCTCCTACTTTCAACGGAACTGAAGATGCTTTAGATACATTATTGCAGGCTATCGAAAAAGCAGGTTATAAGCCGGGTGACGATATTATGTTGGCATTAGACTGTGCTTCTTCTGAGTTCTATAAAGACGGAACTTACGATTACAGAAAATTCGAGGGTGATAATGCAGCGCACAGATCAAGAGAAGAGCAGGTTTCATACTTAGCAGAACTTACTCAGAAATATCCTATCATTTCTATTGAAGACGGAATGCAGGAAAATGACTGGGAAGGTTGGAAAATGTTAACAGATAAAATTGGTGACAGAGTACAGTTGGTAGGAGACGACCTGTTTGTAACCAATGTTGAAAGATTGTCAAGAGGAGTAAAAGAAGGAATTGCCAACTCTATCCTTGTAAAAGTTAATCAGATCGGTTCTCTTTCTGAAACAATGGCCGCTGTTCAGATGGCACAGAACAACAGATTTACTTCTGTAATGTCTCACAGATCAGGAGAAACAGAAGATGCTACAATTGCGGATTTGGCAGTAGCAATGAACTGTGGACAGATCAAGACTGGATCAGCTTCAAGATCAGACAGAATGGCTAAGTACAATCAGCTGTTAAGAATTGAAGAAGCTTTAGGTGAAACAGCCGTTTTCCCTGGACTTGATGCCTTCAAAATCAAAAGATAATTCAATTGAAAATATAAATGCAAAGCATAACTAAAAATAGTTGTGCTTTTTCTTTAAAATGCATACTTTTAGAGAAAATTTAAAATTAAATAAAATATATAATGTCAGACAACAAAGTTATATTGAATTACGATGGTAATTCGTATGAATATCCTATCGTTGACAGCACTATTGGAGACAGAGGGATAGATATTTCAAAGCTAAGAGACCAGACAGGTTTAATCACTCTGGATCTAGGGTACAAAAATACAGGGGCTACTCTTAGTGATATTACTTATTTAGATGGAGATAAAGGAGAATTATTCTACAGAGGTTATCCGATCGAGCAGATCGCTGAGAAATCCAACTTCACGGAAGTAATGTATCTTTTACTGCAAGGAGAATTACCTACTCAAACTCAATATACATCTTTCGAAAACAATATCAAGAATTATAACTTCGTAGCGGAAGAGATGAAAAAGATCATAGATGCTTTCCCTCGTTCTGCTCACCCAATGGGAGTTTTATCTTCTTTAACTTCTGCTTTAACGGCTTTCAATCCTAAAGCGGTTAACGTAAATTCAAAAGAAGAAATGGACCACGCAGCAGAGTTGATGATCGCTAAATTCTCTCACCTTTGTGCATGGACATACAGAAAAACTCAGGGCTTACCGCTTAACCACGGAGATAACAGCCTGAACTATGTAGAGAACTTCTACAAAATGACTTTCAGAATGCCAAATCAGGAGTTTGAAGTAAATCCTGTAGTTGTGGAAGCTTTAGATAAATTATTAATCCTTCACGCGGATCACGAACAAAACTGTTCTACATCTACAGTAAGAATGGTAGGTTCTGCTCATACAGGACTTTTCGCGTCTATTTCTGCAGGGGTTTCTGCACTTTGGGGACCACTTCACGGCGGAGCAAACCAGGCGGTGATCGAAATGCTTGAACTTATTGAAAAAGACGGTGGAGATGTTGACAAATGGGTGGCTAAAGCTAAAGATAAGAATGACAGCTTCCGTCTAATGGGATTCGGACACAGAGTATACAAAAACTTCGATCCAAGAGCGAAGATTATCAAAAAAGCTGCTGATGATATCCTTAATGCATTGGGAATCCATGACAAAGCTCTTGATATTGCAATGAAGCTGGAAAAAGTAGCTCTTGAAGACGAATACTTCGTAGAAAGAAAACTATATCCAAACGTAGACTTCTATTCAGGAATCATCTACAGAGCATTAGGAATTCCTACAGAAATGTTCACTGTAATGTTTGCATTAGGAAGACTTCCGGGATGGATCGCTCAGTGGAAGGAAATGAGACTGAAAGGAGACCCTATCGGAAGACCAAGACAGGTTTACCAAGGAGCTCAGCAAAGAGATTATATCGATATCGCAAACAGATAATTCTGTTTCAAAATATAACGAAACCCCAAAGTTTACTTTGGGGTTTTTATTTTGTTGCTGAGATCCAGCTTTCGATAATGTTACTCAGACTTGACTCGGATTTTTCAATATCATTCAGATTTTTAAAACTCATAAACGCTCTGTCGTTTTCTTTCCATGTTAACACGCCGGAAGAATCATCAATTAATCGTGTTTCAGGCTGTTCAAGCTTCTTTGCGCCACGATGGAAAATAATCTGGATCTGTTTTGGAGGCTGAATTTTCATGGTGATCCTGTCTTCTCCATTAAAACAATAATTGGGACCGTTCCATTTTATATTTTCTTCCAGATCTGCTGAAGAACTTAAAATAACGGCTCTTAAACGGTCGATCTCACTCCGGAGCGGATGGTTTAATTCATCCAAAAATTGAGAAACTTCATCGTTAAGCTTTGTGTTGGTTTTCATTTTAAAATTTAGTTATTAACTTGAAACCCAAATTTAAAAATTAAAATGAAGTATTTAAAAATTAGAAAGAACAAAATCGGAATTTTGGAAAATCATAATCAAAATGAATAGAAATTTGGCTATAATTGAATAATTCTTCAGATAAAATAATTCAAAAGTTTTACAAATAGAGACCTTTACTTATATTTGTATAATGCATAAATCTTTATGAAACTAAACATTAAAAACGAAACGGGGAGACTAAAGTCAGTTGTTCTGGGACAGCCTAATTCTATGGGTCCGGTTCCCACACTTGAAGAAAGTTATGATGCGAAATCATATCATTCTATTCAACATAATATCTATCCGAAAGAAGAAGATATTATCAATGAAATGAATGCTTTTGAAGCGGTTCTTAAAAAATATGATGTGGAAGTTCTTCGTCCAAGTAGCATTAAAGATTATAATCAGGTTTTTGCCAGAGACGTG
>JAFAAJ010000006.1 GCA_023426625.1 Bacteroidota bacterium | reverse complement strand
CCATTACCCTTATTGAAACTTCAGGTTCCACAGCAACCATTCATGTTTCCGGAGGCACCCCTCCATATCAGTATTCATTGAATGGTATAGACTATCAATCTTCTAATCTTTTTGTAGGACTGTCAAGAGGTCTTCATCAGGTATACGTTAAAGGTGCAGATGGTTGTTTCCCTGTCATTAAGGAATTTTTAGTTCTGAATCTGATCAATGCCATTACCCCTAACGGAGATGGAATTAATGATATCCTAAACTATTCTGATCTAAGAATCAAAGAAAATGTAAGCATCGAAGTGGTTGACAGATATGGAGCTCTTGTTTATAAATCAGCTGATAAGACTTATACCTGGGACGGAAAGATGGGCGGAAGAAACCTGTCTACCGGAACTTATTGGTATCTTTTGAAGTGGATTGAACCTGATACAAAATTGCCAGTTTCATATTCCGGGTGGCTTTTAATTAAGAATAGAGAATGATTTTTCAATTTTCCTTATATTTTATTAAGAATATTTGAAATATTATTTTAATTTTGTAGAAATCCTAACTCTATTTTTTATGAAAAGATTTCTACTAAGTTTAATATTAGTTTTTCTGACCTTCGGTTCTCTTTTTGCACAAAGAGATACCGATCATTGGATTGCACCTTTCTATGCATCTTCTACTACTACCCAGGCAGTTTACTTGTCTACGGATTCGCTAACGCCATTTGATGTTACGATCACCAGCAACAGCTCGACAACTCCATTAGGTGTCGTTACAATCAGTAAAGGAGACCCTAAAGTATTTACGATTCCTTCAGCCAATATATCGGTAAATACGGCAGCAAATGCATTTACTGTAATTAACAGAGGAATTCATCTAAAGGGTACTAAACCATTTTTTTGCACATTAAGGCTAGTGAGCAGTACAACTCACGCAGAAATTCTAACCAGTAAAGGAAAAGCCGGTACAGGAAAAGAATTTTTTGTAGTGACTACGCCGTCTCTTGCTTCTTCAAGTAATTTTACGGCGGGGGTAATGGCGACTGAAGACAATACAGTCGTTACAACCACTTGGAATGCACCTGTTACATTTATAGGAGGAACACCTACTACGACATCCAATACTTTCACATTAAACAAAGGTGAATCTTTTGTATATGCGGGCTTAGGCACTTCAAACATCAACAACTTTATTGGTGCGAAAATTGTAGCAAGCAAGCCTATTGTATTAACCAACGGAAATGTGAATGGCAACTTCGGAAGTTCAACCAGCGGCGGTTCTGATATTATATTAGACCAATCGGTACCTGTGGAAAGATTAGGAAATACTTTCGCTATGGTGAGATCCAGATCTACTTCGGGAGATTTGGAAGGAGGTATTATTGTGGCTACAGAAAATAACACTGAGGTATTTCTAAACGGATCGACAATCTCAGTAGCTACGCTCAGTCAAGGCGAAAAGTACAGAATATCAGGGAATGACTATGTAGGTCAAGGTTCGGGGCATTTTAATATGTTTATCAGTACTTCAAAAAATGTATACTTATATCAATTGGTATCTATTCTAAACCAAAATGAAACAGGTGGATTCAATTATATCCCGCCTTTGAATTGTTTCTTACCTAGAAAAATTGATGAATTACCAAAGGTTGATGAAATGCCTACCGGTACTGGTGGCACAAGTGTCGTTCCGATGAGCACACAGAATATCAAACTAAACATCATCACGGAAGCGGGAGCAACCGTTACTTACACCTCTAATGGAGGTCCTGCTATTACACCTACTGCAGCACAAGGACCGTTTCCTCTCGATGGAACTACAGCATGGGTAACCTATGGATTGGAAATGATGTCAGGAAATATAACAATACAATCGAACAAAGCAGTCACAGCTGGTATCAACGGAGGATATAGTACTTCAGGTTACGGAGGCTATTTTGCTGGATTCTCTTCAATTCCGGTAATTGCTAAAAAAACCGGAGAATGTGCTCCTGGAATTGTACTGGAGGTGGATGATAGCTACGATACTTATCAATGGTTACTAAACGGAAATCCTATCCCGGGAGCTACCACTAATACTTACTCTCCTACACAAGGCGGAGATTACACAGTAAAAGTAACAATGGGTTCATGTCAGCCTGTTACTACCCCGGTTTATAAAGTATATACTTGTTTGAAAGAAACAACATCATCTCTAAGTGCATGTTCAACTAAGGTGATTAGCCCAACGTTCACATCTTCTACACAGACTCCTGTTCCAAGTACAGTAACAATTCTTACTGCACCTACCCATGGAACAGCTACAATCAATACAGCAACAGGAGCAATTACCTATAACCCAAATCCTGGGTATACAGGACCTGATCTGATTGTCTACCAATTCTGTGGAAATGCCCCTGAATTTATTGACTGTGAAAAAGTAACACTAAACTTAACAGTAGTTCCTTTCATTGTATCAGATGCCGAATTAAAATCTTGTCAGTATGATACAGACCCTACAGCTCTTTTTGATTTGACACAAGCTGCTATCATCGATCCGTCTGTAGCTACCATTAAGAAATACTATCCTACCATGTCTGATCTGAATGCAGGAACAAATGAAATCACTGATCCGGCTAACTATCATTCAGCAGGAGGTACTGTTTATGTGAAAGTGACAACAGCCGAAGGCTGTTCTGCAATTGCTAAGATTGATCTTATTGCACGTCCAATTTTGAGATCTCCAGTTCTGGTAGACCAATCTATTTGTATTGATGATAGAACGACTCTTGATGCTGGTCCTGGATATGACTCATACCAATGGAGCACAGGAGCTACTACCCAGTCTATCTCCGGTGTTGGTGTTGGATTATATATAGTAATTCTTGAAAAGAACGGATGTTTCCTTCCACAGGAGGTAAAAGTATTGAAAGCTGAAGATCCTGTAATTACTCAGATTGAAATTACTAATAATACAGCAACAGTAAACGTAAGCGGAGGAAAAGCACCTTACAAATATTCAGTAGATGGTGTGACCAACTGGCAAGATTCTAATGTATTCCCTAACCTTACAAGAGGTCAGCATACATTCTATGTAAAAGATGCCTATGACTGTACTCCTATTGCTGTTGAAATTACAGTACCAAATCTTATCAACGCGATCACTCCAAACGGTGATAATGTGAATGACTTCATTGATTACAGAGAGCTTTCTTATAAGAATGACCTTACTTTTGTAATCTATGACAGATATGGAAACAAAATATTCACAGGAGATAAGTTCAACAATTACAGATGGGACGGAAAACATTCCAACAAAAAAATTGTAACAGGAACTTATTGGTATCATATTAATTGGACTGAACCAAATAATGAAAAAACTCCAATTAAGTATACTGGTTGGATTTTAGTTAAAAACAGAGAATAATCTCAAAAAAAGAAAATTATAAGCCACGATTCTAAAATCGTGGCTTTTTATTGACTATATATCATATATTTTTGTAATTATTTCAAAAACATATAGAATATTCTTTTATTTTTGTAAATTCTAATTTTCACGTCTATGAAAAAACTTCTACTTTCTTTTTTAATCATTTTGCTTTCAGCAAACGCGCTCTTTTCACAGAGAGATACAGATCACTGGATAGCGCCTTATTACGAAAACACATCGTATTCAGGACGAAGGCTATACCTTTCTACAGATTCAGTAACACCTTTTGATGTAACGATCTATAGCAATAATGTTGCTCTGGGCACGGTCACTATTAGTAAAGGAAATCCTGGAACTTTCCTCGTTTCACCATCAAATATTGCAGCTTCTAATACCGGAGAAGCATTCACTGTGATTAATAAAGGTTTGTATCTTAAGGGTGAAAAACCATTTTACTGCACACTTAGAATTGCAAGTAGCACGACTCACGCCGAAATTATAACCAGTAAAGGTAAAGCAGGTATTGGTAAAGAGTTTTTTGTAGCTTACACTCCGTCTACGGCAGCCATTTCAGGTAATAATTTTACAGCCGGAGTTTTAGCTACGGAAGATAATACTACTGTTACTGTAACATGGAACCCTGCTGCTATTATAACTTTTCATGGTGCAACTCCTACAACGAATACCCATACTTTTACACTAAATAAGGGACAGTCTTTTATTTTTGCCGGAGCTATTTCTGCTGCTGCTGGATTTATGGGAGCTAAAATTGTTTCTGATAAGCCGATTACCCTTACCAATGGAAATGTAAACGGAAACTTCGGGGCGACAACTTCAGCCGGATCCGATGCCATTTTAGACCAATCTGTACCAACAGACAGACTTGGGAATACTTTTGCAATGGTAAGAACCAGATCTACAGATTCTGCACTGGAAGGAGGAATTGTTATAGCAACTGAAGACAATACTCAGGTATTTCTTAACGGATCCACAACACCGGTAGCAACTTTAGGTCAGGGGCAATGGTACAGAATTTCAGGAAATAACTATGTAGTGCAGGGTGGAACTCATGCCAATATGTTTATAAGCACTACAAAAAATGTATATTTATATCAATTGGTAGCAGTGGGAACAAGTACGGCAACGTGTGGTTTCAACTATATACCGCCATTAAACTGTTTCTTACCAAGAAAAATTGATGAAATCGGTAAAATCAACGAAATGCCTACTGCTACTGGCGGAGGCAGCGTAGTTGCATCCGGAACGATAGTTAAACTTAATATTTTAACGGAAGCAGGAGCAACGGTAACCGTAAACGGAGTTACACCTACTGCTGCACAAGGGCCATTTCCTGTAACAGGAAACGCAAACTGGGTAACGTATGCATTGGAAGGAGTAACCGGTAACCTTACCATTAATTCCAACAAAGCGGTAACTGCAGGAATTAACGGGGGATTCAGTACAGCTGGATACGGTGGTTATTTTGCAGGATTCTCTTCTATTCCTTTAATTGCAAAACAAGCGGGAGAATGTATTCCGGGACTTGTATTAGAAGTTGATGACAGTTATGACACCTATCAGTGGTTTTTAAATGGCAACCCTATTCCTGGAGCCAACAGCAACTCTTATACTCCGACACAGGCAGGAAACTATACGGTAACAATCACTGTGGGAAGCTGTCTTCCGGCAACAACTCCGGTATATAAAGTATATACATGTCTTTATGAAAGTACAAAAACATTAACCGTTTGTGAAGGTTACCAAACAGTTGTTCCAGAATTTACGACTTCTACTCAGACGTATGTTCCAAGCACTGTAACAATCGTTACTCCTCCGGCTAATGGTACTGCGATCTTAGATCCTGTTACAGGAGCTATTAACTATACTCCAAATTATGGTTATTTCGGGCCTGATACTATTGTTTATAAATTCTGTGGTAACGCAACTGAATTTATCGATTGTGAAGAGGTTACTTTAAATCTGACCGTATCTAAAAGTCCGGAAGTAAATGATGCTATTATCAGATCATGTTTCATTGAATCTAATCCTGCAACTGCATTGTTCAATCTTACAGTAGCTACTGTAACTCCAGAAACAGGTGTGATTAAGGAATACTATCCTTCACCAACAGATGCCATAAACGGAACAAACCAGATTCCAAACCCGGCAAACTACATTGCTCCTTCAGGAGTTGCATATGTGAAAGTAATCAATGCAAACGGATGTTATAAAGTGGCGAAAGTAACACTTGTGGTATTACCTCCTGTAAAATCTGACATTTTAGAAGACAAGATCATCTGTATTGAAGATAAAACAACACTGGACGCAGGACCTGGATTCAACGGTTACTTATGGAGTACTGGTGCTACTACTCAATCTATCAGTGATGTTGGTGTTGGATCATATTGGGTGAAATTAACCACCGGAGATTGTACAACGACTCAAACGGTAAAAGTTTATCCATCTGAGCAGCCTGTAATTTCGAATATTGACATTTCAAGTACTCAAGTAACAGTAACGGTTGTGGGAGGAACTGCACCTTACCAATATTCAATGGATAACATCAACTGGCAGGATTCTAACGTATTCACAGATGTACCAAGAGGAGATGGCACGGTTTACGTAAAAGACTCTTATAATTGTGTACCAATGGAAGTACATATCACAGTTCCAAACCTGATCAATGTGATCACTCCAAATCAGGATGGTGTTAATGATTTTGTTGATTATTCTGCATTAGCTAATAAATCTAATCTGGTATTCAATATTTTCGACAGATACGGAACTAAAATCCATCAGGCTGACAAGTCTAACGGGTATAAGTGGGACGGAACTTCCGACGGAACAAGAAGAGTAATTACTGGTAATTACTGGTATGAAATCAGCTGGAATGAGCCAAACAGCAAACAAACAGCTATAAAATATACAGGTTGGATTTTAGTGAAAAACAGAGAATAATATTCTTTAGATAAATATTTCAAAACCACGATCTTAGGATCGTGGTTTTTTTTATTGTTTTTTCAACTTAATAACAGTTTTTATTATTAAATTTGTGATAAAAGCTAATACTCAATGAAGAAAATTCTATCTTTTCTATTGATATTCTACATTTTCTCCTCCACCTTTGCCCAGCTGGACAGGGAACATTGGTTTGCTCCCATGATCGACAGGACGGGAAACCCGAATCAATATCAAACCCTTTATTTATCCACCAATAGAACGACACCATTCCCGGTAAGCATTTATAATAACAACATCTTAATCGGAACGGTAACAATAAGCAAAAATAATCCTCAAAAGTTTGATGTATTAAGACAATATATCATCACTACACTACAAACAGACCTGTTCACTCCTACAACAAAAGGACTTTACCTGAAAGCAGAATTTCCCTTTTATGCCAATTTGAGGTTTTCGGTATTCAACCACGCGGAAATCATTACGTCTAAAGGCATCCCCTCAACCGGGAAAAATTTTCATGCAGCCCATGCTCCTATAACGGTAAGCAACATTATCCTGAACTTTATGACAAGTGTCTTAGCAACTGAAGATAATACGACAGTTACCATCACAGGATATCAACCTACGGTACAGTTTTCAAACGGAACTATGGGTGCAACCAACCCAACTATAACCTTTACCTTAAATAAAGGACAATCATACATTATTGATGGTATCGGAGATCTCACCGGTAATTTCGCTGGTTTTTTAGGAGCAAAGATCACCTCCAACAAACCGGTGAATGTCACCAATGGAAACTTTAACGGTCAATATGCCGGAAACTTCCCCACCAGTTCAGATATTTTAATGGATCAGGCTGTTCCGGTGGAAAGACTGGGAAATGAGTTTGCATTGGTTATAGGGAACGGAAATCTGGGTTCCAACATGGAAGGCGCTTTGGTAATTGCTACGGAAGAAAATACTCTTGTGTTTGTAAACGATGAGGTAGTTCCGGTTGCCACTTTGAATACCGGACAACATTTCGTAATCCCTGATTCAAAATATCAGTTGCAGGGAAACGGACATTACAACTTGTATATCAAAACCACTAAGAATGCTTATATATACCAGATTCTTGCCGGAGCTTCCACCACAGGAAATGAAGTAGCCACCGGAGGTTTCAATTTCATCCCGGCTCTCAACTGTTACTTACCGAAACAGATCAATGAATTGGGTTTTATTAATGAAAACTTTGTTCACTCCAATAATAATCCTTCAGGTATTCTTAACATTCCTACTAAACTGAATCTGATCACAGAAAAAGGAGCTGTAGTAACCGTAAATGGGGCTGTTCCTCCGGCAACTACAGGTCCGTTCAATATGACAGGAACCAATAACTGGCTAACAAA
>JAFAAJ010000237.1 GCA_023426625.1 Bacteroidota bacterium | reverse complement strand
CCTGTGCTGACTGTTCAAATACTTCTTGTGGTAAAATACACGGACCCGCGCTGAAATTGTGTTTTTTGCTCATATTGTTATTTTGTTTTTACAGGAACTTTCGCACCTGAGATTTATTTTGATATTATTTGGACTGATGGTATATAAAATTAAAAACCGTCTCATACTGGATGAGACGGCGTTTTTTATTCACCGTGTAAGAATGCTTTTTTATTAAGTAAAGCCTCTTCAGATTCTACATGATCTTCATCCGGTACGCAGCAGTCTACAGGACATACAGCGGCACATTGTGGTTCTTCATGGAATCCTTTACACTCTGTACATTTATCTGTAACTATGAAATATACATCATCACTTATGGGTTCCTGAGGTGCATCAGCATCTACTGTTAATCCCGATGGTAATGTTACGGTACCTTTCAGTTCAGTACCTTCGGAAGCTTTCCAATCTACGGCTCCTTCATATATTGCATTATTTGGACATTCAGGTTCGCAGGCCCCACAATTAATGCATTCATCAGTTATTTTAATAGCCATCGCTAATTTTTTTTAAATTTGCACAAAATTACAAAATATTCCCCAATTTTAAAGCAATTATGAGTATCGAAAATAGAGTTTTAGGACTTTCTAAATTAAGTGAATATATTAAAGCGTTTTTAATAAAAAATTCCGAGAATTATAATGAAGACGATCTTGAATTTGAATTATTATTAAAAAAATCAGAAATAGAGAATCCGTGGTTCACCCTTGAAAATCAGAAATTTGCTTTGAAACAATGGGCGGATTTGCTGACTGAAGAGGGTGTAAAAAATTGGCTTAAAGGTTATTCGGTTTCAGAAACGTCTAAAAGGGTAGGACTTATCCTTGCCGGAAATATTCCTTTGGTTGGATTTCATGATGTGATCTCTGTGGTTCTTGGTAATCATGTTCCTGTGATCAAATTATCATCAAAAGACAGGCACCTGATCCCGTTTCTATTGAAAAAATGGAAAGAATTTTCCAATGAAATCGAATATGAATTAGTTGAAAAACTGGAGAATTTTGATGCTGTAATTGCTACAGGAAGCAATAATACGGCAAGATACTTAGAGTATTACTTCAGAGATAAATTGAGTATTATCCGTAAAAACAGAACTTCCGTTGCTGTGTTGAAGGGGGATGAAACGGATGAGGAATTACAGCTTTTGGCAAAAGATATATTCCAGTATTTCGGATTGGGATGCAGAAACGTGACAAGGATCTTTATTCCTCAGGATTTTGTTATTGACAGATTGTTTGAAAACTTTTTAGGATTTCAGGATATCATTAATCATAATAAGTATGCCAATAATTATGATTATAACCGAGCAGTTTACCTTTTGAATCAGGAAAAATTCTGGGATAATAATTTTGTGATGCTGAAAGAAGATGATAAGTTGTTCAGCCCGCTTTCTGTGATCAATTTCAGCAGATATTCTTCTTTGGATGAGGTAGAAAGTTTTTTAACTGGAAACCAGGAAAATATCCAGTGTGTGGTGGCAAAAGAGGAGTTAGGACTGGATTCTATCCATTTTGGGGAAGCGCAATGTCCGGCTTTGAATACGTATGCAGATAATGTGGATACGATGAGGTTTCTGGAGTTGATATAATTTAAATTAATATATTTAGAAAAAAAATAACTATGATAACAGATGCTTTGGTTTCTCAATCTTCAGAGGTTGAAAAGGCAAATTTTTACAAAAAAGTTTATTTGCATGTTGCTTTGGCAGTTCTTGCATTCATTAGTGTTGAAACGGTTTTAATTAATGTTGTACCGGTTGAGATCATCAGTTTGATGTTTGCACAGAAATACACATGGTTGTTGATTATAGGTGTATTCTGGTTAGCTTCTATTTTAGCTAATAAGTGGTCTTTATCACAAAGCAGATCAACACAATACATGGGATTGGGATTTTATATCCTCTTAGAAGCAGTTATATTTTTACCATTGCTTTATATTGCTGTAGGATATTCAGGTGGAGCTACAGTGATTTTTCAGGCTGCAATGTTAACTATAGCAATGTTTGCAGGTTTATCAGCAGTGGCTTTTATGTCAAAAAAAGATTTTTCATTCTTAAGAAATATCATCGTTATAGGAGGATTTATTTCTATAGGATTAATTGTAGCCGGAGCCATTTTCGGATTTAATCTTGGGCTTTGGTTTTCTGTAGGAATGGTGATTCTGGCTTCTGCAAGTATTTTATATGAAACGGATAAATTAAAGAATACTTACACTACAGGACAGTATGTAGGAGCTTCTTTACAGCTTTTTGCTTCCATTATGTTGTTGTTCTGGTATATTTTAAGAATTTTAATGAGTAGGAGAAGTTGATTTTAGTGATGAGTTATAAAGTATGTGATGAGTTTTCGTGGAAACTGATAATTCATTTTAATAGAAAAAGTCCTGATAATTTTATTCATCGGGATTTTTTTATATTGCTTTAAATGATTGTGGATGTTTTTAACGCAAAGGGATATATTATGGATCGTAAAATCAAAGTTAGCAAAGGATAATCAATAAATTGATTTTAAGGAGTTTGCTTCATAAGCGACATTGTCGCTGTTCTTTGCGTTCTTAATATGAAATGTTTTTTGGAAAAACTTTGCGATAAAATAAGCTTGGATATTTTTTAAGCAAAGGAGGGAATATATTTTCTATAACCTAAAAAATCCTGATGTATTTCCATCGGGATTTTTACTGTAAGAAATTGATTCTTAGAATTTTTTGATGCTTAAATTGTTCAATCTAAATTGTTTTAAGCAATTATTTATCAATAGATCCTAAAACCTTCTGTGCAAAAGAGTTCAGTGCATCTTTTTCACTCATTCCGTTCTGTACGTTGGCGTGAACTTCCAATGCTCCGCAGATGTTTGTGATTAGCTCTCCGGCAACATTAAGGTCTTCTTCACTTGTTCCTCGAAATTCACAGAAGCTTTCCAGAACTTCTAATGTTTTTTCAAGATTTTCAGGAGTCTGGTTTTGATAAAACTGTCTTATGATAGGTAATTTCATTACTTTAATTCATTAAATAAGTTAATTAAACTTTCTGCCTGGTTGGACTGAACCTGATTGATCAATTTTCCGTTTTTGAAGATCGCAAAGGTAGGCAAATTGTCTACTTTAGCCAGTTTTCTGCTTTCAGGTAGTTTTTCTGCATCTACATAAAGGAAAGGAATCTCTTCGTTTTCAGATGCTAATTTTTTGAATTTAGGTTTCATGATTCTGCAGTTTCCGCACCATGTTGCACCGTACTGAACCACTACTTTTTCGTTATCGTTTACAATATTCTGTAACGTATCTTCTGTTAATTCTGTATACATAATTTTATAAGTAATTTGATGATTTTGAAGTGTTAAAGAGAATGAGATAATTTGTCAATGGCTTCATTTTCAAATTATCTCATTTTCAAATTAGCACATTATATTAGTTCTTCGCTAAATACTCTGCTGTAGAATTTCTGTCAGCTTTCATTGCTTCTTTACCTTCTTCCCAGTTTGCAGGGCAAACTTCTCCGTGCTTCTGTACGTGAGTATAAGCATCGATAAGTCTTAAATACTCTTTTACGTTTCTCCCTAAAGGCATGTCGTTTACAGACTCGTGGAAAATTTTTCCAGTTTCGTCAATTAAGTAAGTTGCTCTGTAAGTAACGTTAGAACCAGTGAAAGTTTCTTCTCCTTCTTCATTGTATTCGAAATCTTGGTCAACAATTCCTAAAATGTTTGCCAATTGTCTGTGAGTATCAGCTAAAAGTGGGTAAGTTACCCCTTCGATACCTCCGTTTTCTTTTGCGGTGTTCAACCATGCAAAGTGTACTTCATTAGTATCGCATGAAGCTCCGATCACCTTAGTGTTTCTTTTTTCGAATTCACCTAAAGCATCCTGGAAGGCGTGAAGCTCTGTAGGACATACGAAAGTGAAATCTTTCGGATACCAAAATAAAAGAACTTTTTGTTGATTAGCTGTTGCTTCTTCAAAGATGTTGATTCTTAAATCATCACCCATTTCAGACATTGCGTCGATCGTTACGTTTGGGAATTTTTTTCCTACTAAAGACATAATTTTCTTGTTTTGTTATTTAAATTTTCTGATGCAAATATAAAAACATTTCATCTATCAAACAAATTGATTTTGATAAATAAAATCTATAATTGTTTTTGACCGTTTATAAAGGAAAAAGTCCTGATAACAGGACCTTTCAATGAATAAAATGAATATTCTTACTATTTTGATGAAGAAAAATACCTTCATTAATTAAATTGATTCAATAATTCTTTAATTCTTCTCATTGCTTCTCGCAAATCATCTTCTGAGGCAGCATAAGAAAATCTGATGCATTCCGGACTTCCGAATGAAACTCCGCCTACAGAACCTACATGTGCATGATCTAACAGGAACATGGCAAAATCATCTGAATTTTTGATTTCAGTTCCGTTCAGTGTCTTGCCGATGTAATAAGAAATATCTGGGAAGAAATAAAATGCTGCTTTTGGTAATACTACTTTAAATCCCGGAATCTCTTTGATCAGATCATACATAAGATCACGTCTTTTACGGAAAGCATCAATCATGTATTTGTATTCCGAAGGATCTGTTCTTAAAGCAGTGATAGAAGCTCTCTGTGCCATTGTATTGGCGCCGCTCGTCATTTGTCCCTGTACTTTTTCGCAGGCTTTTGCCAACCATTCCGGACATGCGGAATACCCGATTCTCCAACCTGTCATGGCGAACGCTTTAGACATTCCGTTGATCACGGCAGTTTGCTCATATACTTCCGGAAACTGAGCGATAGAGGTTGTTTTTGTTTCATAATTGATGAATTCATAGATTTCATCAGAAATCACCGTAACATGAGGATATTTGGCAATCACTTTTGCCAGAGATTTTAACTCGTCATAAGTATAATATCCACCGGAAGGATTACATGGAGAACTGAAAAGGATAGCTTTTGTCTTTTCATTGATGGCTTCTTCCAGTTGTTCTGCAGTTACTTTGAAATCGGTAACATAAGAAGTAGGAAGCATTACGGAAGTTCCGCCCATCATTTTTACCATTTCATCATAACTTACCCAATATGGAGCTGGAAGTAAAACTTCATCACCATCATTAATTATCGCCGCCAAAACATTCAGAATAGCCTGCTTTGCTCCATTGGAAACACAGATTTGAGTAGGCTTGTAATCCAGATTATTATCTCTTTTTAATTTATAAGCTACTGCTTCACGCAATTCTAAAAATCCCGGAACGGGAGAGTAGTGGCTGTAATTTTGGTTGATGGCATCGAAAGCTGCCTGTTTTATATTATCCGGAACATCAAAATCCGGCTCTCCGAGAGTTAAACTGATAACGTCTATTCCGTTGGCTTTCATCTCTCTTACCTTATTAGACATTACAAAAGTTTGTGAGTATCCTAATCTTTTTACTCTATCTGAAAGTTTGTCCATTTAATTTTTTTGAGTTTTAACAAATATATTAATAAAAACTTATTTGAATAAAATGTGAAATAAAACTTATTTTTGCTTTTTATAATAATTCACATGTCTACATCGTTACTATTAAAATACTTTCCGGATCTTACAGAAAATCAGATAGAACAGTTTGCAAAACTGGAAGAACTTTACCATGAATGGAATGAAAAGATCAACGTAATTTCCCGAAAGGATATGGAATCCTTGTATGAAAAGCACATTCTCCACTCTTTGGGGATAGCGAAAGTCATGGAATTTGCGCCCGGAACCAAAGTTTTGGATATCGGAACCGGTGGTGGATTCCCGGGAATTCCTCTGGCTATTTTGTTCCCAGAGTCAGAGTTTACACTGATAGATTCTATCGGAAAGAAAATCACCGTAGTGAATGCAGTAGCAGAAGGAGTGGGATTGAAGAATGTAACAGCTATTCATGGAAGGGCAGAAAAACTAAAGGAGAAATTCCATTTTGTAGTAAGCAGAGCAGTTACACAGATGCCGGAATTTTTACGATGGCTGAAAGGGAAATTTGAGAAAGAGCAATTCAACCCAAAGCATAACGGAGTTTTATATTTAAAGGGCGGGGATCTTGCTGAAGAACTTGCCGGACTTAAATGTGAGATTTACCAGCTCAAAAACCATTTTGATGAAGAATTTTTTGAAACAAAAAAAGTAGTTTACCTGTCAAAGGGTAATTTTAATTCTTAATTTAACATAATTAAGGAATAATTTTTGCTAATTTTAACATATAATCAAATGTGTGTAGTTATGAAAAAGCTTCTCAACATTGGGATTGTCGGCATGGTTTTAGGACTTTTGACATCATGTGACGATAACGACGATTATCAAACCATACAGTCGATAGAAAGAGTGAAAATCGACAGTGTGAAAATTGTGAACGATACCATGGATGTGTTTACGGTACAAAGTATAAGAACATATTCTCAGTATTCGTCTCAATGTGAAGGGTTTTATGGTTATGATTATGTATATAATGACAATCTTACCAGAACGGTAACAACGTATAAATATATTACAAATGGACCTTGTGCGCAGGAAAGCTTTACTGGAGTTAACCAGATCAATTTCAACCCGCAAAAGACAGGGACTTATACTTTTAAATTTTGGAATGGTGACGATAACTGGATCACCAAAACGATAGTAGTGGAATAATGAAATGGATTTTTATGGTTAGTTTGTTGATAACTAATGTTTTATCAGCTCAAAAAATAACCTGGAAAGAAGGGAAAAAGCTTAATTGGAATAACTTCAAAAGTAAAATAAAAAACCAGAAAGGAAAGAATGTAGTAGCTTATACCAACTGCGGTTGGGTATATTCTTACGTTACATCTACCGATCCTAAAGCTCCTGTAAAAATAGAGATTAAAACGATCTTTAATGAGCATAAGTCTTGGAAAGATTCAGAGAAGATCAATGATTTTATCTTAACTCATGAGCAAAAACATTTTGATATAGCTGAAATTTTTGCACGAAAACTTAGAAAAGAAGTTGCGGAAAGAGTAAAGACTTCCGGAGATTTCAACAGATTATTTCAGGGAATCTACGATCGGGTTTTAAAAGAATATACCCAGTTTCAGATGTCGTATGACCAAGAAACAGAACATGGAATGGATAAAGAAAAACAGGAAGATTATAATGTTCTTATTTCCAATGAGCTGGAAAACCTAAAAAACTATAAAACCTCTTGAAGTTCCTCAATAAAATCATTCATGAATTACTGACTCAAAATCCGGATCTTTCCGGGTTTAATATCGTTTTGCCGGGTAAACGTCCGATTGTTTTTATCAGGCAGATTCTGGAAGAGAACAATTATTCAGGATTTTTGCCTAATTTTTTCACGATTGAGGAATTAATAGACCGGATTGCAGGCAAACAGGCTATTCAGGGGATTTCTTTGTGGTTATTTGCATTTAATGTTTATAAAAGCCTTAATCTGATCCCAAATGATGATTTTGCCGAATTTTTAAAATGGTTCCCAACATTACAAAAGGATTGGGATGATATTCTTAAATTTTCCGATAATGACGAGTCTGTGTTGAGGTATATGTTCGATGAGGAGCGTATAAAAGACTGGGCGCAGGATTTAGGAGAGGAAGATCATATTCCGAGAAGGAAATTCCTTAATTTTTGGCTAAATATGAATGTTTTTCTTCCTGTTTTAAAGAAAAAATTGCAGGAGAAGAACTGGGCAACTTCAGGAATGATCCATGAAACAGCAAAATCAAAAATAGACGAATTTGCAAAGAATACCACGGATAAGTTTGTTTTTTGCGGATTCAATGCTTTTACTCCGGTTGAGGAAAAACTGGTGAGAAGCCTTTTGCAATGGGATAAAGCACAGTGTTTTTTTCAGGCAGATCGTTACTATTTTGATGATGAAAGACAGGAAGCCGGAAAATTTCTCCGGAATCATAAAACGTGGAAAGAATTCAATGAAAACCGCGCGTTCCAATGGATAGAAGATGATTTCAATCAACCTAAAAATATAAAGGTTTACGAAGTTTCGGGAAATGTAACGCAAACGAAGATACTGCCGGAAATTTTTAAGGAGATCGACAATAAAACCTATTCCAATACAGCTGTTGTTTTGTTGGATGAGAATTTATTGCCTGCAAGTCTGGACGTGATGCACAGTGTTGAAAACCTGAATATTACCATGGGTTTTCCTTTGAAAAATCTGTCCTTTTCCAATGCGGTCAAGCAGCTTTTTTACCTTCAGAAACAACTTGAAAAAAATAAAACCTCTTACTACTATAAAGATGTGTTTCCAATCCTTGAGGAATTACCTAAATCTATTGAGGATGAACAGATTATCAATGATTTTAAAGCAAGAATAGAAGAAAGGAATATTGTTTATATCTCTCAGAAACTCCTCAAAGAGCTTTTAGGGGGGGTGTCTTACTTCAATCTTCTTCAAAAAGCTGATTCTACCGATGCTTATCTTGATTTGCTTATTGCTTTTTGTCAGCAAGTGAAGTGGCTTGATATTGATGATATTCAGTATGAAAATGTTTCTCACTTTGAAAATGCTTTCAGGATCATTAAAAATCAGCTTACTCCTTATGATTTTGAGATCAAGATGGAAACTCTGGAGGTGTTGATCAATCAGCATATTAATTCGGAAAGTATAGATTTTCAGGGAGAACCTTTGCGCGGATTGCAAATTATGGGACTTTTGGAGACCCGACTTCTGAACTTCGAAAATGTTATCATGCTTTCTGTCAATGAAGGTAAATTGCCTTTAGGAAACTCACAGAACACCTATATTCCTTTTGATATCAGGAAATTTTTTGATCTTCATACGTTTTTGGAGAATGACAGTATTTATGCCTACCATTTTTACAGACTCATTCAGGATGCTAAAAATGTGCACTTGCTGTACAATGCTTTAAGTTCTGGTGTGAATACAGGTGAAAAAAGCCGCTTCATCACTCAAATCGAAATGGAGAGTTCTCATGAAATAGAACATCTGATTATTGAAAACTCTTCTGAACCTATTTCAAGCCAGCCGATAGAAATTGAGAAGACTCCAATTGTTCTGGAACGTCTTGAAAAATGGAAGGAAAAAGTTTCGGCATCGCACCTTACAAGTTATTTGTATAATCCTATTGATTTTTACCTTTCGAAGATCTTAAATACATCTGAAACTGATGAAATTGAAGAAGAACTTTCGGTGAGAAATTATGGGAATTTAGTACATTATTCACTTCAAGAAGTGTATGAAGTACTGAAAGGTAAAATTTTGTTAGAAAAGGATTTAGAAAAATCAATTCAAGTTATAGATCAATATATTGATGTTGCTATTGAAAAGCTTAAACACCAGCCGGAGTTTTATGAAAAAGGAATGAATTATATTCATAAAGCCATAGCCAAAAAAGTAATTCAGAATATCCTAAATCATGATCTTGAACTGGTGAAAAAAGGAAACAAACTTGAGATTCTGGCTATTGAAAGAAAGGTTGAGAATGTTGATTTTTATCTTGATGATAGTCATACCGATAAGATCTCTTTCTTCGGGTTTATAGACCGGATAGACCGGCTGAACGGAACTTTAAGAATTATTGATTACAAAACTGCGAAGACGAAAAATCTCATTGTAAAAATTGATGAAAGCAATGTGACGGACTATTTTCACAACAGTGAAAGGAAACAGGCGTTACAATTATGCATTTATCATTATATTATCCAGAATCTTCCTGAATTTTGGGGATTCCCGATTGAGACCGGTATCTGGAGTTTTGCTGAAGCAAAAAAAGGTGTAGTTTCTTTACAGTTTGAAAAGGGGGATATTGACGATGCCATGAAGTCTGTAAGAAATCTGATCCTGGAAATCCTGAATCCCGACATTAATTTTATTGAAACCGCTAAAAGCTTTTCTCACAGCTGATTTCTCAAGAGTATTAAGAGAAGTTTTAGGATAAAAGAAAAGAGCCGACTGAAAGTCGGCTCTTCTTTATAAAATTGCTTTAAAAAGCATTGATTCCGGTAATATCCAATCCTGTGATCAGTAAATGTACATCGTGCGTACCTTCATAAGTAATCACAGATTCAAGGTTGGCTGCGTGTCTCATCATTGGGAATTCACCCATGATACCCATTCCACCAAGGATCTGTCTCGATTCTCTTGCGATGTCAATAGCCATTTTCACGTTGTTTCTTTTTGCCATTGATATCTGAGCCGGAGTAGCTTTGTGAGCGTTCTTTAAATTTCCTAGCTGTAAGCAAAGTAGCTGAGCTTTAGTGATTTCGGTTAAGAATTCAGCCAGTTTCTTTTGTTGAAGCTGATATGATGCAATTGGTTTTCCGAATTGTTTTCTTTCCTTAGAGTATTGAACAGCGGTACAATAACAGTCGATAGCAGCTCCGATCACTCCCCATGAAATTCCATATCTTGCTGAATTTAAACAAGATAAAGGACCTTTTAATCCGCTGACATTTGGGAGTAGGTTTTCTTTAGGAACTTTTACGTTATTGAAGACCAATTCTCCTGTTTTAGAAGCCCTTAAACTCCATTTATTATGCGTTTCAGGGGTGGTAAATCCTTCCATTCCTCTTTCAACGATCAATCCTTGAACTTTTCCTTCTTCATTTTTAGCCCAAACAACGGCAATATCGCATAAAGGCGAATTGGTGATCCACATTTTGGCTCCATTTAACAGGTAATGGTCACCCATATCCTTGAAGTTGGTTTCCATGGAACCCGGGTCCGAACCATGATTAGGCTCCGTTAATCCAAAAGAACCGATCATTTCTCCGGCTGCTAATTTTGGTAAGTACTTTCTTTTTTGTTCTTCCGAACCATATTCATTAATAGGGAACATCACCAGTGAACTTTGTACGGAAGCTGCAGAACGTACTGCAGAGTCTCCTCTTTCCAGTTCCTGCATAATCAGTCCGTATGAGATCTGATCCAGTCCGGAACCTCCATATTCAACGGGAATATAAGGTCCTAATGCTCCAATTTTTCCTAATTCTCTCATCAATCCCGGTAAATCTGTATGGTTTTGAGCGGCCTGATCTATCTGTGGCATTACAAAACTCTCTACCCAATCTCTTACGGATTGGCGGATCAGCTTGTGTTCATCAGTTAGTAAAGCATCAATTCCATAATAATCAGGAATACTTGTGAGTGGGTAATATGACATGTTTTTTTGTTTTTCTAAAAATAATACTTTTCAGGATTTCAGGAAAATTTTTTTTAAATGCTATGGTTTTATATGAAATTTCTGATAGTTATAACGTATAAGTTTGAAAAATAGAAAGTATTCTGATACTTTTCCTGATCATAAAAGCCAAGTTAAAGAGTTATTTAGACTAATTTTCTTCCTCTTCGTTGGAAATAGGGTAATGTCCGCTATAATTATGAACTCTTTTCTTAAACTTGTATAAATATGGGGCTTTATTGGCAGAACCGTCATAGAGCTTTTCCAGTCTGTCAAGAATATTTAAGCTTAAAATCTTACGTTGGAAATTATTTCTTCTGAATTGTTGTCCCAAAATAGTTTCATAAAGACATTGAAGGTCCTTCATTGTAAATTTTTCAGGGAGAAGATTGCTTGCTGCAACTTCAGTATTGATATTCATTCGGAGGTATTCCAAGCCGGTTGCAATGATCCTGTCGTGGTCAAAAGCCATTTTTGGAAGATTGTGTACTTCAAACCATTCACAGCTTTCATTAAATGCATCGGGGAAGGTATTGGCTAAGGAAAAATCGATCAGACTACAATAACCTACCGTAATGAACCTTTGGAAGATCCAGTGATCTTTTGGCACTTCAATGCCTTTATTTTTAAGTAAAATTTGATGTACGTTGTTCTCGGTGCGGTCTATTCTCCCGAAAGTATGGAATTGTTTCAGAAAAATATCCTTTAAATGTGTTCTTTCGTATAAAACGCGTGCGGCAGCTTCCCGTAAATCTTCATCATTAAAGACAAAACCACCGGGAAGAGACCAAAGATCCAGGTCGTGGTACTTTAAAAGCAGGACTTTCAGAATATTATTATGAAAACCAAATATAGTGCAATCAACAGATACGTGTGCTACAAAGTCTTTTGTATCAATAAGTTCCTGGAGCGTTTCTTTATTTTTTGAATGGTCGATTTTCATGAAGTAAAAATAAAATTATTTTCTAAATGTTTTTTTTAGCAAGATTAAAATAAATTAAGCTAATGAACAAAAGTATGATGACAAAAAGTAGTATATAGACGGGATAGAAGCTTAATAGCTGATTTCCAAATAATAACGACATGGTAATTGAGCTTATAGAACTTCCCAGGGATGAAAAAATTACTATCAGTGATGTAAACAGGTTGATTTTTTCTTTGTTGACCTGCGTGATCATCTTAGAATTGATAACCGGATAGAGAGGGGACAGGAATAGACCGATCACCGGAAATAAGTACAGGAGTACCGGAGAATTGTCAGAATCAAAATATTGAACCAGTAAAATAATACACAGCACAGAAACGATAAAGCTTAAGCATAGAATATAATATCTGGACAATGGAAATTTGTGAATGATATTGGCGGTAACTGTTCGTCCCACGTATGAAAAAACCGCAAGGAAAGATGTTGCCTGTAATGCAAAGAAAGAATTGACTTTCAGGTGGTTTTTATAAAACGAAGGCAACCATGAATTAAAACTCTGTTCCACAAAAACAATAAAGAAAATTACGGAGAGAAATACCATTGCAGGAATGGTCACAAGACTGGACAGTTCTGAAATCAGATTGTTCTTTTCTGTCTTTTTTGTTTCATTGATCTTTATTCTTGATAGAAGGAATATCGTGATAACGGATAAAATAGAGATCAGTAGGAACCCAAATTTCCAAAATTCTGAATACTGACTTGAAATCAGCCAGCCAAACCCGAGATTGACCACAAAAATACCGATCATAAAGGCAGCTTCCACCTTATTCATTGTTTTTGCCAGTGATTGTTCCTCTGCAATAGTATTTCTTATGATTCCGAATACACAGATCTTCCCGATGGCAAAGCAAGCTCCAATAATGGCAAACCAAAGTTTATAAAACCAGAACATTTCAACAAAAGGTAAAATACATGAACAAATCCCGACAATAGTCAGGGCAAGGATCAAAGCTTTTTTCGTTCCTGTTTTGTTGATGAAGGTAACTGCAAAAAGTGAAATTAAGGCAATGGGAATATCCTTGAATGATTCTAAAAAGCCTAACTTTTCATAGGTGATATTGGCTTCGGAAAGTTGTAAAATAACAAT
>JAFAAJ010000157.1 GCA_023426625.1 Bacteroidota bacterium | reverse complement strand
AAAGAGTAGGAAACCGTTCCTGATCCCGTAAACTTTCCTGTTCCGGAGCTGTAATATGGAGTGATGGAATACAAAAATTTCTGTTCAAAAAAAGACTGATTTTTGAAATTCATCCCAAAAAGAAACTTATCATAAGCATTGTTAAAGCGGATTCTAGGATTCAGATAGATCTCATTGAACTCCGGATTTGGAATATCCTTGATGAGTTTTATTTTGATCTTTTTTCTGTTGGAGAAAAACCCTTTTGCATACAGGAAATTATCTCTGTAATTGGATTCCGGGAAGATATAATCATCGTTCAGCGTGATTTTGTACGTGTCCAAAGCCGGAATGGAAACGGTTTTCTTTTTTTCATGTTCCTGGGTTTCTATCCAGTAACTCTGCTTTTCTCCTTCCTTGTTTTGAGTTTCCAACTTTACCGGAATAGCATTGTCAACATTTTTATTGATCGTGATCAGCAAAGAATCGTTCTCCTTTCTGAATTTTCTTAATTTAAAATTAACTCTGTTTTTCTGATTTAAAAAACCTGATAAATAAGTGGCAGATCTATCTTTTTCAGCAAGTTGATCTAGGAAATCCCTAGGCTCGATCTGTTGATGAGTATGTTGATCAATATAGTTTTTTAACAGAAGGTCAAAATTTTCATATCCTAATTTATCTGCAGTATAATTGAACAGCGTTCCGGTTTCAAAGCTGCTGATCGCCATATCATTGAAGTTACTCAATGCCGGATAATCCTCATCAATTTTCTGATCAAGGTTTTGTGACATGATGTATTGATAGGCAAGTCCGTAACGGTCAAGTAATTTTACCTGTGAAGCATTAAACCATTTTAAAGGTTTCATCCCTAAAATTTTAGTTTCCGGTAAGCGACCCAACAATAAGGCACTTCCATAGAATTTTTTAAGGTATTGAATTTCTAGGTAAGATTTTACTCCATTTTTGAACCAGTGATCGTCTTCTTTATCGGCAATAATGCTTTCGTCCAAAATTTTCTTTGTGATGATCCCAAAATAATCCAGATCGGTTTTCTCGGCATCTGTAAATAGCTGGAATCTGAATTTCCAGAAACTGATGTCGTCATTTCCAAAGAAATCTTCTTTTCCTCTGAATTTATTGGAAATGAAAATTTTCTCCGGAATAGAGCCTACTTTTTCCTTGATGAATTTCAAGTGTAAAGGAAGGTAAAATTCCAGGTTCTGTTTTTCTGAAGGTTTCAGATCATATCCAAAAATAACTTCGGTATTGATGTTCTGAGTATTGATTTTTACAGTGGGAAACTCATTCGGTGAAAGAGCAAATTCCGGATCAGAATCTAAATACCCTGTGAAAGAATTAGCCTCAACTTTTGAAAGATTACTTTCAATGAAATAGTTTTTCGGAATATCGAAGTCAACGGTCCAGTAGGTGTTGAAATTCACAGATTCTTCAATATCGTGATAATTCCTTTTGGCTAAATTGTCCGGATCAAAATGATCCGGAACAATAAAGAAATATTTTAAGGCAATGTTTTGATCAGATGTTCCGTATTCAGTAAACCTGCTGTCGGGAAGCTGGATCTGATACTGCATTTGCAGTTTAATGCTTTCTCCCGGCTGTAAAGCTTTAGGTAAAGTTATAAAAAGGTTCTCCTCTGTAATTTTGTTTGTCGGAAGAAGTATTGTTTCTGAACTTTTAATTTTTAATTGTAAAAGTTTTCCCAGTTCTTCCTTTCCGGCAAAATGCAGATCGTTATTTCTGTCTTCCAGTTTACGGTAAACCAATGAAGTTCCTCTTTTGTTATAAGCGGAAACCCAGTTTAAAAGCTTTATAACATTCAGATCTTTCTTTGAATGATTATAATAAACAATTTCCTGGTGAATGTCCAGCCTTTTCTTATCAGAGGACAATTTTGCTTCAATACGAATGCTGTCATTTTGTGCAGCAACCTCTGCTACACCCGCAAACAAAATAAGACAAATACCTATAACCTTTTTCAATCTTCGTGATAAAGTACCAAATATAAACTTATTTTGGAGATATCCGTAAGGTTTTAGCCCTGAATTGCGTTTTTTTCCAGAGAACTCAGGTAGGCTTTCCAACCTTCATTCTTGTAAGTAATCGCAGCTTCTTCCGCATTTTCAGCTTTATAAATTCCTCTCCCTACAATGATAAAATCGGTATGAAGACTCTTGAACACATGTCCCGGAGTATTATATTGCTGTCCTTTTCCGTCTCCTGAATCTGCAAGATTTACTCCCGGAGTAAACAATAAGATCTCGTCCGGAAGCGGGTTTTGAGAAACGCCTCCGATGACGTTAGGATGAGATAAAGCTACTTTTAAAGCTTCTTCACGATAGCTGCTTGTCGTTAAAGCACCTTTGGAAGACATTCCCACAATAGCAACTACGCCTACATTTTTGAAGCAGTCTAAAGATTCGAAACCACCGATCACTTGTGACGTTACAAAATCTGCCCAATCTGTGATTTTGAAAACTCCGCTTGTGAACTGAAGTTCCTGTGTATTACCTATGTCTGCAAATTTTCTGTCCTCCATTAATAAAAACTGGTGTTTTGCAGCCAGTTCCTTTAATGGAATGATGGTTTTTTCGTACTCAAAATCAGAAATAATATCAATATGAGTTTTTAAAGCGATGATATGTGGACCAACTTTTTCAGCTAGAGCTAATAATTCCTGAGTAGTAGTAACATCAGCAGAAGCAATAAGGTTGGATTGTTTTGCCAAAGCAAGTTCTAATAATTTTTTAGATACGGAATGCTGTGCATTTTTTAGTTTCTGCTCATAAGAACATCTTGTTTTTTCTTCAAACTGAATATGGTTTCCCTTAAGGAAATCCTGGATTCTGATCACCTCATCATCCGTAAGTTCTCCATTTTCCTGAAGGATTTCGCAAACCTCAGAAATATTGAATAAGGTGTGAACTCTGTAACCTTTGCTTTCAAGAAGCTGTTTTCCGCCCTGTTCTCTGTCCAGAACCACAACAATGTCGGAAACTTTAATGTCTTCCTGCTCGATTTCAGCAATGGTTTCTACTAATGATTTTCCGGAAGTAATAACGTCCTCTACCAAAAGGCAGTTTTGTCCCTTCTGGTAAATTCCTTCGATCAATTTTTTAGTGCCATAACTTTTAGCTTCTTTTCTCTTAATGATCAGTGGGATGTAGCTTTCCAAAGACATCGCTGTTGCCATAGGAAGCGCTGCGTAAGGAACACCGCATATCAGATCAAAATTATCTAAAGGAAGCATTTCCAATAAATAATTGGCAAGGTTTTTTAAGATTTTAGGGTCTGAAGCCAAAGGTCTCAGATCTACGTAAAACGGACTTTCGATACCGCTTTTTAAAGTAAATCTTCCAAATTTAATGATTCCCAGTTTGTAGCACTCTAAAAAGAATTCTTTTTTACTTTCCATTATTTTTTATTAGATATTGCAAATTTAAGGATTTGAAAGAGAACAGAGAAATGTGATACGGGCTTATCCATTGAATGGCTGAAAATAAATTGTGATTCATAAAAAAACCATTCGTGAAGAATGGTTTTGGTATTTATTTTACGATTTCGGCATCGATTACTTTCGCATCTCCGTCTTTATATTTTTGTTCGGCTTCCCAAAGCAGGAATTTATCAACTTCTTTCATCAGCTTAGGAATTGCCAGTGATAAAATGGCCAGATCATCCATGACGCCCAATACAGGTAACGCAAAATCAGGAAGCAGATCAATAGGAGAGATAACATACAAAAGTCCTATCAGCGGAAGAATGATGTCCAAAGATTTCATGGGATATACCCCTTTTCTCCATTGTTTCACCATTCTGAAAATATCAGGGATTTTTTTTACAAAACCTTTATGGTTGATTGCTTCTTTAGCCAGATTTAATTTTGAATATTTCATTTTGTGTTTAGTTTATTAAAGAATTTCTAACACTACTAAAATTCTCAAATACTATACCAAATAATTATAAATTAAGTTAAAAAATTACTTAATTGCCGTGTCAATAAACTTGTGTACGGATTCCGTATTCCAGTCACGATAAGCATCTTCCTTGATCAGAATTCTGCCTGTTTTGTCTAAAAGAAAAGTCGTAGGAAACGCTTTCGGCAATAATTTTTCTGAAATCGGGCTTTGAGCGATATAAACAGGAACGGTATAATTGTTCTCCTGAAGGAATTTTCTTACGGCAGTTTCTTCATCTTTCATTGCTATCAGCACAAAATCCAGATTTTCCTTTCTTGTATCATACAGCTTCTGAATGCTTGGCCACTCTTTTCGGCAGGGAGGACACCACGTTCCCCAAAAGTTCAGGAAAAGAGGCTTTTGCTTGAAATTCTTAAGATTTGTACTCGGAACATTGATCCCCTGAAGATCAATATCGTAATCCTCCTCACTTACTGTTACCGCATTTTCGATAGTGGCAATCGGGAAAAACTGATCTCTGAGGAAATCCTTTACTCCCGGTACGAATGCAATGATACCGATAATAGCGATCAATATAATATAAATGATATTTTTTTTCATGTCTTATAATAATTCTAAAATCTCCTGAATGGCATCTTTTCCTCTATTTTTTGCATAATAGATTTGAAGGTCATTGTAAAACTGTTCTCTTGGATAATTTTCAGGATCTGCTTTGAATTTCATTAATAGTTCCTTTCCAAATTTAGGACGGGGTCCCCAAGAATTTTTTACGTTGAAATCCTTATCTAAAATCAGAACTTTCGGGATAGATTGCGTACCATCCGTTAAAAACTGATCGATCAGACTAGGATCGCTGTCTCTAAGGAAAATTCTTACCTCATTATGACCTTCAAAGAACCTGACCAATGACGGAACAGTTGCGCTTGCATCACCACACCATGCTTCGGAAATGATAAGGACTTTGCCGTCGAAATGTTTAGACTTCAGCTCGTTGATCTGTTCTTCATCGGCAACGAATTTTTTTAAGGTTCTGTCAATTCTCTGAAGTCCCAGTTCATAATATTGTTGATAGTCAGCTTCCTGCTGATTGGATGGGTTTTCTAATCTTTGCTTGGCGATAGCAACGTATTCATCAAAAGTGATGGCTTTATCCCAGTAATTTTTCATTACTAAAAAGTATATTAAAAGTTATTTAAATTTCTTGTTTTGTTGATCAAAAATAAATCTGCCAGTACAAAAGCAGCCAAGCTTTCCACTACAGGAACAGCTCTTGGAAGTACACACGGATCATGTCTTCCTTTTCCTTCCACAATGACGGCATTTCCATCTTTGTCAACACTTTCCTGAGGTCTTAAAATGGTTGCCACCGGTTTGAATGCCGCTCTGAAATAGATGTCCATTCCATTTGAAATTCCTCCCTGTATTCCTCCTGAAAGGTTGGATTTGGTCGTAAAATCCGTGTTGAACTCATCATTATGTTCTTTTCCTGTCATTTTTGCTCCGCAGAAACCACTTCCGTATTCAAAACCTTTGCAGGCATTGATGTTCAGCATTGCTTTTGCCAGTTCTGCCTGTAATTTAGAGAAAACAGGTTCTCCGATTCCTACAGGAACGTTTTTAATGACACAGGTAATGGTTCCGCCAATGGTATTTCCTTCCTTTTTGATCTCTTTGATCCTGGAGATCATTTTTTCTGCGATTTCTGCATCGGGACAACGGACTTCATTACTTTCCGTTTTTGAAAAATCCAACGCCTGATAAGGTTTTTCACAAAAAATATCTCCCACGGAAGACACATAAGCGTTGATCTGAATGTCTGGTAAAAGTTGTTTAGCCAATGCTCCGGCAACTACCCAGTTCATGGTTTCTCTTGCCGATGATTTTCCGCCGCCACGATAATCTCTTAGTCCGAATTTTTGATCATAAGTGAAGTCTGCGTGACTTGGACGGTAAGACTTTGCAATATGATCGTAATCTTTTGATTTTTGATTTTCGTTTTCAATGATAAAGCCAATCGGAGTTCCGGTGGTTTTTCCTTCAAAGATCCCAGAAAGAAACTGTACCTTATCGCTTTCCTTTCTTTGGGTAACAATAGCGGATTGTCCGGGTTTTCTACGATCCAGTTCGTATTGGATTTTATCGAAATCCACCTTCAAACCTGCCGGAAAATTATTGATTATACCGCCGTATGCTGCACCATGACTTTCCCCGAATGTTGTAAGACTGAGAAGATTACCTAAAGTATTGAACATGATACAAAATTACCTTTTTTTCTTCAGATAATAAAGAGTTTATCAATGACTATTTACCGGAATTTTTGATGGTGTTGATTAGCTTTTCTGCCTGTTCTTTTTCTTTTTGATCTATTTTTTTCCAGATGAATCCTTTCCGGATGTTTTTTTCATCGATGAGTTGCGGGAAAATACCTGCTTTCACATCATCAAAAATATAACTTGGAGAAATGGCGGGAAGTGGTGTGTCAAAATTAAACGGATAGTCTTTAGAAACATTGAAGTTCAGATTGCCTACTTTAAAATTATCGAATTGAAGGTGTTTATAATCAGAGGGTTTGTAGAGTTGTTCTTTTTCAAATTTTCCCATAAAACCGCTTGCTCTAAAACTGGGAATATATTGGTTGATGACACCCGGGAAAGTTAAGAATCCTACGAAGATGGTACTTAATATGGAGAAAATAATAAGTGCTTTCCTTTTGTTGATATACTGGAAAGTCATGACAAAAAAGATAGCAAAAAAAACATCGATAAAAAATCTGTACTGAGCGGAAAAGAGGAGCACTAAAACACTTTTCAGGAGTAGTGAAATACAGATCAGGGAAATGATCCTGTCCTTTTTCATACTCGTAAAAACAATGAATGTGAGGAGGCTTAGAATGAAAAGAATATTGATTTTGGATTTTATTCCGTTCAGGAACAGCCAGTTTTTAATATAATCCATTGCAGAAAACTGTTGTATTTCCTGATATGAATATTGCATATCGTAAGTTTTCAGGATGGCATATTGTGAAGATATTTTCAAAACTTCGGGATTGGGTTTCCAGTTTACACCGACATCCAAAATTGCGATGGGAAAAACAGGATAGCCAAAAATCCAGATATTTTTAAGACAAAATAAAAGAATAATACAGCTTCCTAAAAAGAGGCTTCTGAAATTTGATCTTATGATAAAAACAGAGTAGAGAAGACACAAAACAGGAAGCCATATCATAGTAGGTTTTATCGCAAAAACGAATGCTGAAAATCCGAAAAGTAAGGTGGTGTTCCTGTTTCCGTATAATATTTCATTTAAAATAATCAATGAAAAAATAATGACCGGCAAATCCGGGCTGGGTGACTGTGAGAATAGTAATAAAACGGTAAGAAAACATAAATGAATCCAGCTTTTCTTTTCAATACTGTAAATGGCATAAATGATCAGTAAAATTGCATTGATCCTTAGAAAAGGATCGGTGAAATTTGAAAAACCACTTTGGAAAATATGCCATAGAGACATTTGTCCAAGGGTGAGATCCAGATTCGAAATGCCTTTTACCAATCCATATTCGGTGAGCCATTGAATGGAAGGTACGTAATATCCGAAATGATCCAGTATGAAAGGGTAGAATGAACTGCAAAACAGGATGATCAAGGTATTGCAACCCATTAAAACCATGTCTTTTTTCAAAAATAAATAGAAGTTCTGATATAATTTGTCTTTAAAAAAGTAGAAAATACCCAGAAGAAGAGTCGGAATTTCTACATAAATATTTAAAGGAATAAAAAAGGCAAGCAATGTCCATATCAATGAAATTCCCAAAATTCCGGATAATATTTTTCCTGAAATTCCACTGAATAAAGAACCTAAAAGATTCTCTGTTAATTTTCCCAATCCCATTAAGGTGGGAATAAGCAATATGGAAGAAAGCAGGATATAGATCATAAAAAAAGATTGCCTAAAAATAAGCAATCTTTTGTTTTTATTATTAATCGTGTTTTACTTGTTACTTTGGCTGAACCCTTCCGTCTTTTCTGTCCTGTGCTCTACCGATGGTATAACCGGTTGCGCCACCTACAACACCGCCGATCACGGCTCCAAGTCCTCTGTTTTTCTTACTGATAATTGCTCCTGCTGCTGCTCCACCTACTGTACCGATGATGGTACCTTTTGCGGCTTTACTCATTCCTTGCTTCTGAGTGGTTTGGGTAGTTGTTCCGTTATCAGCATATGTTCCGTTGCCAGAACTGTTTTCTCTATCTCTATATACGGTTCTTGTTTCTCTTATGACCTGTGGTTTGGCGTTATTTCCCATTACAGCTTTTGCTTTTTTGCTTTCTGCGATGCTGTCTGCTTTTTTCTGTGCTTCATACACCATTTTTTCCTTTTCAATTGCCAATTTTTGTTTCTCTATTTCTAATTGTCTGGCTTGGAATTCCAGTTTTTGTTGTTCAAGAGATTTTTCAGCTGTTCGGTCATCTTTTTTACAGGCTGTCATTAAAAATACCGACAAAAAACCTGCTACTAATATATTCTTCATAATTCAAATTTTTATAGTGTTATGCCTAACGGCTATATTCATCATATAATTTTCAATTATGAAGCCAATTAAAGTTAAGTTATGTTAAAAAATCTAAATTAAATCTTAAAATGTAGCTTTAGAGGTGTCTTTAGTAAAAATTATTAAATATTAATCCCTGGAATTAGAAAATTTATAGTATTTTTAATCCCTGTAAATATGTAATAAATACTAAAGCATATTTGCGTTGACATTTAAAATAATTCTTGATTTGTCTCAAATGTCTGAGTTTTATTAATGTCATTATAAGATATATTCTAAAGATATGAATAGCATTTGCTATCAAGATATCTATTCAGATCACTCTGAATAGTTTTTTTTCATCATTTGTGTTTTTACTGCCTCCTGAAAGGGAGGCGTTTTCATTTAAGAAATATTTTTATTCGCTATTTATGACTGGGCTCATAAAATCTTAAGTTAATTGCTATTAATTTTGGTGCTGTAGTAAGAAATTGTAATTAAATCCCTAAAAATATTAATATGAAAGTTTCTTTGTTATTACTTGGATTTGCATTCTTTATTTTGAGCTGTAAAAAAACAGAAACCCAGGATAATGGTGCTTATAACGACTCTGTCATGATGTCGAATGATACTATTGCGGATACTTTACCGGCAGTTCCTGCTGATACAGCTGCTACGGTTCAGGATAGTATCAACCGAATGAATACAGCAAATAATAATCAGGCTGATTCCACAAGGAGATAAACACTTTTTTAGACCCCCATACTTTTTTGACTCCTCTTATGAGGAGTTTTTTTGTGAATTTTTAATTCTTGGCACAATTTTTTAATGTGATAAAGTACTCATGTTAATTTGAGTTTCATGGTTATTAGTTTTTTATCCTCGAAGTATTTCGAGGATTTTTTTGTTTAAATATGATGATGGGATTATGATAGAATATAAAAACAAAAAACCTTCAATATTTATTGAAGGTTCAGAGGTACCTAGCGGATTCGAACCGCTGTAGATGGTGTTGCAGACCACTGCCTAGCCGCTCGGCCAAAGTACCATTTTTGAAGTGTGCAAATATAATAAATTTTTCTAAATCAATGCAATTTTTTTATGCAATTTCTTTCTCTCCAAGGCTGTTTATATCTGCTTTTGCCTGTTTTTCAGACTCATATTTTTTTTATGCTGATTACTCTTGTATTGCTCCAACTGTCGTGCCATCCATTAGTTCCGAAAAAGGAAAGCGCATCGAAAGGAACAAATCTTGAAATATTACGGATGAAATAGTCCTGAAAAGTTGGCTCTGTCCCATCGGTACTCATTACTTTCGTTCCCGTTATATATTTGCCGATCGTTTTTGCTTTGGTAAAATATTCCATCAGGAATGCATAAAGGAAATATACTGTTGACGTTAGAATAATATCTTCTATTTTACTAATGTTAGAAAGCTTATCAACGAGGTTGATAAAGAATTCAATGTTCAGGAGTTCATAGGTTAGGCTTGAGAAAAATCCAAAAAAGACAAAGAACAGGAAAACAACAATCCTGTCTATTACTAAATTGGCAAATCTTATTCCTAATGAACTTTTGTTATATTCTACAATACTTAAAATTTTTTTCATGATTATGTTTTTAAATTCCGTTAATTTTTAATTTTAAAGTGGCATGTGTATCAATCACGGCTGTAATCCCTGAAGGATTTAAAAGGACCTGGGTGGGTTTCAGGCTGAAAACTTTTCCATTCATCTTCAATCCTTTGTAATACTCTTTATTGAATGCTTCTTCAATACTTTTCTGGGAGGAAAGTTCCAGTTCCTGGGTTGGGATCCCGTATTCTTCCTCTATCATTTTCACTATTTTGCCTTTGAACAGCAGGGTAGCCGTTTTTTGCAAAATATTCGAGGTTTTCAGCTTGAATTTTGTTTCAGACAAAACGATTTTCTTTTTCGTCTCATCATACACCGGAATTCCTGAAATAAAAGATTTACCTTTTATATATCCTTCTGTCTCGGCTTCGATCATAATACTGTTTTCGACACCATATACTTTGATGTCTGTGATTTTCACTTTAGAACCCCGAACATCATATTCCTTATTCAGGAACATATTTCTTGCAATACTGGTGGCTTCCGTAAAAGGAACATTTGCAGTGGTCTGAAGCAGAAATTTATCGGCAAGAAGTGGAATAAAATTGAAATTAGCAGCAGTTGTTATCGGTTGAGATGCTTCCGGTTCGTTACCTGTAAAAGTTTCAGAATAAATATCTATTCCGATATTGGTGTCGATCTGGTTTCCGTAAAATTTTAATGGAGTGATATTGACGTTCACCGGTGTCACTTTCAGCCAGGTATTGTACTCTTCCGAAATATGGAAGGGTTGCGAAAATACATTCCATGCCATCACTGCATATTGCTGAAAATTCAATTGAGTAGCCATTTGCAGGTCGATGGTTTTACAGAATTTTTCCTGTTGTTCTTTCAGGCTTTTTTCAACCAATGAAGTTATAGGGATTTCAATTTTACCGAAGTTCAGAACCGGTTTGGTCACCCATTTAAAGCCCATGGGTTGGGTATGGGTTGTGATCGTCCAGTTATTTTTAAAATTCAATGTGGAATTGAAATACATCACCGTTTCGAAGGTGGTGTTCTGATAAGAATAAATACCCAATGTTCCGATTCCTTTTTCTGCCCATATTTTTAGAGGAACTTCAATTAAAAGGTTCTGATTGGTGCCGCCTACAAGTCGGATAGGCCGGGTTTTCCAGACTTTCACTTTAAACTGATCATTATTATTATCCGTATAGGAGTCATCTTCATAAATAAGTTCCTTCACAGAAGAATTGATCATGTTGCTGATCTCTGAAAGCGGAATGCTTACCGGCATCGTAATGCTGGATTTGATCTTTGGGAAGCTGTAAACGGCTGACTGATTGCTTTGTCCGAAGACCATTGCACAAGTCAACAGAAATATGAATTTAATGAATTTCAATCTTACTATTTTATAGACGAAAATAAGAATATTTTTAATTCTCCGGCTTAAATCCTTTTTCAAGTTCTATACTTGCGCCTTTCATTTCTCCCTGCATAGGAGGAGAAGTTTTGGTGATCCTAAGTTTTATATAGTCGATCTGAGGAAATTTCTCATGGATTTTTGAAATGATTCTACCCGCAACATGTTCTAACAGCTTGGACTTGATCTTCATTTCAGTATGGATGATCTCATTGATGTCTGCATAACTTATGGTGTCATTCAGATCGTCGGATTCAGAAGCTTTCCAAAGATCAGTATGGATTTCCGCACTGATGATGTAATAAGTACCAATGATGTTTTCTTCGGGAAGGACACCGTGATAGGCGTATATTTTTATGTCTTCAAGAAAGATTTTACTCATAATGTTGGTTTTTGAAGGTAAAAAAAGCGAGTAATTTTACCCGCTTTTATATTTATTTTATTGTTTTCGAAAGATCAAGCATGGCCTCGATCGGTTTCAATGCTTTTAAACGAAGTTCCTCTTCAATAAGGATTTCCGGAAGTTCATATTTCATGCATAAATACAATTTTTCGATGGTATTACGC
>JAFAAJ010000154.1 GCA_023426625.1 Bacteroidota bacterium | reverse complement strand
TATTCGACCAGGAAAATGATTACGATCCTCAACTTACCGTAGAGGAATTTATGATGACTTTGGATTCCGAACCTATTCTTGCCCTTAAAAATTATCATAAATCTCTTCATTCTACCGATAGTGCTTTTATAGAAAAAGCATTGGCTGAAATGGAGGTTCATAAAGCCTGGGATCTGGAAAATGAAATGAAGCAGATCCTTTCCCAACTCAAGATCACTGATCTGGAAGCTAAAATGGGTACACTTTCCGGAGGGCAGATCAAACGTGTTGCTTTGGCTAAATTATTAACCGAAACCAGAGCAGAACACCGTCATACATTACTGATCATGGATGAGCCAACCAACCATCTGGATGTGGAAATGGTAGAATGGCTTGAAAATTACCTGAACAAAGCCAAAATCACTTTGTTGCTGGTAACTCACGACCGATATTTCCTTGACAGTGTTTGTGACATCATCTGGGAAATGGAAGATCAGAATCTGTACGTTCATAACGGTTCTTATGCTGTTTACCTTGAAAATAAAATGATCCGCGAGGAAAATCTTAACGCAACGATCGATAAGGCAAACAACCTTTACAGAAAAGAACTTGAATGGATGCGAAGACAACCTAAAGCAAGAACTACCAAATCAAAAAGCAGAATAGATGCTTTCTACGAAACCGAAAAAGTAGCCAAAACCGATACAAGAAAGCAAGGACTTGAACTGGATTTCGAGATGAAACGTTTAGGCAAAAAGATCCTTGAACTTAAAAATATTGATAAAAGTTTTGGAGATAAGGTTCTGCTAAAGGATTTCAGCTACCAGTTCCAACGTGGAGAAAAAGTAGGAATTGTAGGAAAGAATGGTGTTGGAAAATCCACTTTGTTAAATATCATTCAGGGGTATGAAAAAGCCGATAAAGGTGAAATAGAAACCGGGGAAACGATATCCTTCGGTTATTTTTCCCAAAAGGGACTTCAATATAAAGAGGATGAAAGAGTGATTGATTTCATTAAGGAAATTGCTGAATTTTATCCTTTAGCTAATGGAAAAAGCTTATCTGCATCGCAGTTTTTAAGACTGTTTTTATTTGATGATCAAACGCAGTACTCTCCTATTTCAAAGCTTTCGGGCGGAGAAAAAAGAAGATTGCATCTGATGTATATTTTATATCAAAATCCTAATTTTTTGATCTTCGATGAGCCTACCAATGATCTCGACTTGCCTACTTTAACGGTTCTTGAAAACTTTTTACAGCAGTTTCAGGGCTCCTTGATTATTGTTTCCCACGACCGTTATTTCATGGATAGAATTGTAGATCATATCCTGGCTTTTGAAGGAAACGGAAAGATCAGGGATTTCGTAGGGAACTTTTCAGAATACAGGGAAAGCAAAAGCCGTGAAGATGCTTTAGAGAAAAACACAGCTCCAAAACCTGAACCTGTAAAAGAAAATACAAATCCTTCTACGCCGAATAACACGAAGAAAAGAAAGCTTACCTTCAAAGAACAAAGGGAACTGGAAACCATTGAAAAAGAAATGCCGGAACTGGAAGAGCAACGTGCTAAAATTCTGGAACAGCTTAACAATGAAACTGATTATGAAAAAGTAGCCCAACTTTCTGCTGAATTGGAAACGGTTTCCGAAAAACTGGAGAACCATGAGATGAGATGGCTGGAATTGCAGGAAATTTAGAAGAGTTATGAGTTATAAGTTATGAGTTTATGGTTCTATTGGATTCCAATATCTTTAATTTTATAACTTATAACTTATAACTCATAACTAAAAAGAAACAACCTTTCCTTCTTTAGCGCTTTCCAGAGCCGCATCTATTATTTTCATATTGAGGATAATTTCATTTCCCGGAGACGGTAGCGGATATCCAAAAACAATATGTTCATAAATAGCATGATAATAGCTCATATAATTTCCTGGCTCACTGGAAATCAACATTCTTTCTGTTTCTGAATTTTCATTTAAATAATTTAAAATTCCATCAGAAGAGTCCAAAGTTTTTACCCAGTCTTCACCGAACACAGGAATTGCTCCTGAAACCAGTTCGTTTTCCTGATTATCCGATCTTTCCTGTAAAAAACTGCCCTTATTGCCATGAATCGTATAAGCATAATGTGCTTCTTTACTAAAGACTGAGGATTTCAACCTGACTCTGAGGTCATTTTTATAAAACAAGATGATCTCAAAATAATCATTGGCGAAGTTGCTACCTTTCATTGAAAATACATCCGCAAAAAGTTTTTCAGGAAAACCAAAAAGCTGAACCGCCTGATCTGCCAAATGTGCTCCCAGATCATGAAGCGAACCTGATCCTTCCTGTTTTGGGTTTTCTTTATGCTGTTTTCCGCTTGGCTCCGTACGGAATCTGTCGAAACGGATTTCTGCTTCTTTAATTTCGCCTATCTTTTTATCATTTAAGATCTTTTGAACCTGTAAAAAATCCCGATCGAATCTTCTGTTTTGATAAACACTCAAAAACAATCCTTTGTCTTCTGCCAATTGCACTAACTCTTCAGCTTCTTTAGCATTAACCGTAAAAGGTTTTTCAACAATAACGTTTTTTCCGGCTTCAAGAGCCATTTTAGCATATTCGAAATGTGTTTGTACAGGAGTATTTACGAGTACAACTTCAATATCTGACTGCTGAAGCATATCTTCCACAGAACGATAAATAACTGCTTCCGGATATTTTTCTTTTGAATCTTCTTTGGTTCGTTCTACCACTGCAGACATAAAAAATCCCGGATGCTCATTTAAAAAGGGCGCATGAAATACTTTACCACTCATTCCAAAGGCGCAAAGTCCAACTTTTACCAATTGCATTGTCTTATTTTTCTAACAAAGATATTTATAAAATTTTCATGATTGATTTTGATCTTATCATTCTATTGACTTTCAAAATATGATAAATATCAGAAATTTTATTTTTAATTATTCTAAATTATAACAGCCAATTTCCTACTTTTGCCTTGTTATTTAAAACTACTCTAAATAAGATATAATGAAACGACAGATTTTTTGTTTAGGATTATTGACTGCGTCTTTATCCCTAAGTGCGCAAATGAGAAACCCTGAAAGTGATACGATCAGAATTCAGGTTATAGAAGACGTGAACCTTCATAAAACAGGAAATCCTAACAAAGCGAGACCTTTATCTACAAAGTCTAACCTTACTATAATGGAAAATCCTCAGGCTATGTCTATTGTTACTCATGAAATCATTGAGCAACAGCAGGCAAAACAGCTGAGCGATGTTTTACAGAACGTAAACGGAGTATATATTACTTCTTCAAGAGGTAGTTCTCAGGATAGG
>JAFAAJ010000109.1 GCA_023426625.1 Bacteroidota bacterium | reverse complement strand
GTAATGTTCAGGAAGACGTCTTTCGCTCCCAATTGGAAACCTGCTCTTTTTTCCAGAACAGCTAAAAGCATATTCAGTCTTTTGGCATCAAATCCTGTTGAGCTTCTTTGTGGAGTTCCGTAAACGGCGGTACTTACCAATGCCTGTATCTCCAATAACATAGGGCGGTTTCCTTCCAGTGTCACTGCAACGGAATTCCCGGAAAGTTCTTCAAATTTCTTCGTAATTAAGATCTCCGAAGGGTTTTTGATCTCCTTCAGTCCCTGGGAGACCATTTCATAGATTCCGATCTCAGAAGTAGACCCAAAACGGTTTTTATTGGCTCTCAATAATCTGAAAAGATGGTTTCTGTCACCGTCAAAATTCAAAACTACATCAACCATGTGTTCCAATACTTTCGGACCGGCAATTTGTCCGTCTTTGGTAATATGTCCTACAAGGAAAACAGGTGTATTGTTTTCTTTAGCGTATTTAATGATCTCATTGGAACATTCTCTGATCTGAGAAACTGTTCCGGGAGAACTTTCAATAAGCTGGGATTGCAATGTCTGAATGGAATCTATAATGATAAAATCCGGTTCAAGTTTTTTTGCTTCGTGAAGGATTTTTTCCAGATTGGTTTCTGTGAAAAGAAAACAGTTCGGATTTTGAATATCGGTTAAACGGTCTGCTCTCATTTTGATCTGTGAAGCACTCTCTTCCCCCGAAACATAGAAGATCTTTTTCTTCATCTTAAGGGCAAGTTGCAGGAGTAGGGTGGATTTTCCGATTCCTGGCTCTCCTCCGATTAAAGTTACCGAGCCTAAAACAATTCCGCCGCCTAAAACTCTGTTTAGCTCTTCAGAAGGGGTTTTAATTCTTGGTTCTTCACTGGTTTCAACTTCTATAATGTTAATGACGTGCTGTTTCGACCTGGAAGAAGGAAGGCTTTTGTGGGAAGGTTTTTCTATGATTTCTTCTACCAAAGTATTCCATTGTCCACAGTTTTTACACTGTCCCATCCATTGAGAATACTGAGTTCCGCAGTTCTGACAGAAATATGCTGTTTTAAGTTTTGCCATACTGCGAATTTCAAAAAAAAAAATGAATTTTCTCTTTGAAATTTGGTTATTTTTCCGTCATGAAAAATATTCTGCTGAAAAGTTTAGCGGTTTTTATTGTAATGTCATTTTTACATGTGCAATTTAGTATTTGGTCAATAAGATTAATGGATTTGCCGGGAGGAAATGTGGGAATGTTGCCGATTTTAATTATGCTTAACTGTTTAGTTGTTGGTGTGGTGGGTTTAATAACCGTGACAATCTTTAAAGGAGGTTATCCTTCAATAATAAGAATTGCTGTTTTGTTTGAGATTCTATACCTGCTTATCCTGATGTTTTCCGGAGGTAATCCTGTCCGATACTTTTTCGATCGTGATGATTCGAACTTATTGGACCTATTATTATTTATTCATTCGTTTTTGATTTTATTTCTGATGTGGTTTTAGGGTGAAATATTATTTAAAAGTTAATTAAAAAGAAAAATTAACATAGGTAAGCTTGAATTGTGTAAGTTGTACTAATTTTGTCCTATAAAATTCAAAAATATAACAATGAAGAAAGTATTTTTAACATTCGCATTTGCTTTATTGAGCATTATTGGTTTCGCGCAAACGGCATGGGTAGTAGATCCGATGCATTCCTCCGTAAACTTTAATATTAAACATATGGGGATCAGCTTTGTGCAGGGAAGATTTGATAAGTTTGACGGAAAGGTGATCACTCCCGGATCTAATCTGGATAATGCTGAATTCAGTTTTAGTGTATTTACGGCTTCCATCAATACAGGGGTCGAAATGAGGGATAAACACTTGGTGAGCTCAGATTTTTTTGATGCGGAAAAATTTCCGGAAATGAAGTTTGAAAGCTCGTCATTAGTGAAAGGAAAAAATAACACGTATACTTTGAAAGGTAAGCTTACCATAAAAGATGTTACGAAAGAGATCAGTGTTCCCGTTACCTATGGAGGAATCGCAAAAAATCAGCAGGGAAAAGAAGTGATGGGATTCCAGACTACATTTAAAGTAAACCGTTTGGATTACAATATCAAGTATGATCCAACAGGAGCGGGAATAGCGAAAGATGTTGATGTTAACTTGTATTTTGAGCTGGTAAAACAGTAAAACAATAACAGCTTTTGTAATATATTTAAGAGGTTTTCAGTTATTGGAAACCTTTTTTATTCATTTTCCTGTTCTGAAATACCCGCTCTTTCTCTGGAAAAAATGAAATATAAAAATAAGATTGACTTGTATCTCTTTTTCCCCTAACTTTGCACAAACCTAATCTAATGAGTAAAAAGAATACAAAATACATCTTTGTGACAGGAGGTGTGACTTCATCTTTGGGAAAAGGAATCGTTTCTGCTTCTCTGGGACTACTACTAAAATCACGCGGTTTTAATGTAACGATCCAAAAACTGGATCCTTATATCAATATCGACCCAGGAACACTGAATCCTTATGAACACGGAGAGTGCTATGTAACCGAAGATGGTGCGGAGACGGATCTGGATTTAGGTCATTATGAGCGATACTTAGATGCTCCAACTTCCCAAAACAATAACGTTACGACAGGAAAAATCTACCAGACTGTAATAGAAAAAGAAAGAAAAGGAGACTTCCTTGGAAAAACAGTTCAGGTGATTCCTCATATTACAAACGAAATCAAACGTAGAATTAAAATTCTTTCCAAGCAGAACTACGACATCATCATTACTGAGATCGGCGGAACTGTAGGAGATATTGAATCCCTTCCTTATATTGAAACTGTTCGTCAGCTGAAGTGGGAATTAGGAGAGAACAATTCTATGGTAATCCATTTGACATTATTACCATATCTGGCTTCAAGTGGAGAATTAAAAACAAAACCTTCTCAGCATTCCGTTCGTCAGTTGATGGAAAGCGGAATCATGGCGGATGTTTTAGTCTGCAGAACAGAACATAAAATTCCGAAAGATCAGAGAGCAAAACTGGCTCAGTTCTGTAACGTTCCTTTAGATAATGTAATTGAATGTAAAGACCTGGATACGATCTATGAAGTTCCGATGTATCTTCAAAAACAAAACTTTGATGATGTAGTTTTAAAAGAACTGGACCTGAAAAGTGATAAAGAAGCGGATCTTAAAGACTGGAAATCTTTTTTAAAGAAATTCCAGAATCCTAAAAAATCTGTGGAAATTGCATTAGTAGGAAAATATGTTTCCCTTCAGGATTCCTATATTTCAATTGCTGAAGCTTTCAAACATGCAGGTGCGGATCTGGAAACTGAAGTGAAAGTAAGATGGGTGTACAGTGGAGACATCACTCCTGAAAATATTAAAGAAACATTGAGTGGTGTGGACGGAATTCTTGTGGCTCCAGGTTTTGGCGACAGAGGAATTGAAGGTAAGGTTCTTACGGCACAATATGCAAGAGAAAACAAAATTCCTATGTTGGGAATCTGTTTGGGAATGCAGATCATGACGATAGAATTCGCTAGAAATGTTCTGGGACATTCAAAAGCAAATTCAATGGAGTTTGATACTGCTACACCGGATCCGGTGATCTCATTGATGGAAGAACAGAAAAATGTAGTGGATAAAGGTGGAACTATGCGTTTGGGAGCATGGAAATGTGCATTGAAGAACGGTTCCAGGCTCAACGAGATCTACGGAAGCAAAAATATCACGGAAAGACACCGTCACCGTTATGAATTCAATAGCGATTATTTACAGGAATTCGAGAAAAACGGTTTCTTGGCTACCGGTACAAATCCTGAAACGGGATTGGTGGAAGCTTTGGAAATGCCGAATCATCCTTTCTATGTAGGAGTGCAATATCACCCGGAATACAAAAGTACGGTTGCAACACCACATCCATTATTCAGAGCTTTTATAAAAGCTTGTGAAAAAAAATAAAGTAATTGTATACGATAAACGTTCCTATATAAACTCAGGTTGATTATTATCAGCCTGGGTTTGTTATTTTGTAAGACAGTAAAGGATAGAGTTTTGATAAAAAAACAGTATTTTTGTCAGCTCAAAAAGGATATTGTTAATATACCATCCGAGTAAAATTAAATTTATAATAAATAAATCCAATGCAACAGAACAACGGACTCGATAAAAGTCAAATGATTAGTTTTGCGGTTTTACTTTTGGTTCTTTTCGGCTTTATGTACTATTTCCAGGACAAACAGCAGAAAGAAGAGGATCTGAAAGCTCAGCAACAAAAAACTGAACAGGTAAAAACTGCCGTAAAACAAACTCAGGCAAGTAATATCAATCCAAATGTAACTCCAAACGCAATTCAAATTTCCAATCTGGCGAACAATGAATTGAAACTGGAATTTTCCAGTCTGGGAGGACAGGTTTCTAAAGTAGAACTTTTACAATACAAAGCATACGACCACAAAACAGATAATGCTGATCTTCCGCTTTATCTGATCAATAAAAATAATTCCAACTACGGTTTCCAGTTTAAAGATAAAACCGGGAAGGTGATCAACACCAAAGATCTTGTTTTCTCTCCGGTTGTTAACGGAAATGCTGTGACATTGACAGCTAATTATAACGGAGCGGTTATTCAGTTCATCTATACACTGCTTCCGAAATATACAGTAGACTTTAAAGTAAGAACTCAGGGACTTGCTCAAGTGACTTCTGATACAAAAGCAGATTTCATTTGGGATTATAGTGTGAGAAATCTTGAAAAAGGGAGAACACAGGAACAGTCTCATTCAGAGTTTTCTTATGCATTTAATAATTATAAAGATTATGATTATGATGCAAGAACAACAATGGATGAACCTGATGAAACTCTAAACTGGATCGGGGTGAAACAACAGTTCTTTACTTCTATTATTGAAGCTAAAAACGGTTTCACACAAAGTAAAGGAAATCAGGAAAATATTGAAGAAGGAGAATATCTGAAGAAACTGAACTATGAAGGTTTTGTTCAGATGACTGGAAACGAGCTGAATCAGGATTTTACTTGGTACTTCATGCCTTTGGATCTTCCATTATTGAAATCTTTTGATAAAAACTTCGATGAGATCCTGCCATTAGGTTGGTCATTCATAGGAACAATGAACCGTTGGTTCTTTATTCCAATGTATAATTTCATCTCTTCGTGGGGATTAACTGCAGGTTGGGCAATCTTTATATTGACGATAATCGTGAAACTGATCTTGTCACCCATTATGTACAAACAGCATAAGCTGAGTGCGATGATGAGAGTGATACGCCCTGAAATTGATGAGGTAAACGCCAAACTAAAGGATGCAGACCCAATGAAGAAGCAGCAGGCTACCATGGAAGTTTACCGAAAAGCAGGAGTGAATCAGATGGCAGGTTGTTTACCGGCTTTAGTACAGATTCCTATTTTCTATGCCCTATTCCGTTTCTTCCCGAACTTTATTGATTTAAGAGGGAAGGGATTCTGGTTTGCAAAAGACTTAACGGCATATGATGATTTGATTAAATTACCATTCAATATTCCGTTCTTGGGAGATCATTTAAGTATTTTTGCAATAGCTTGTACAGTAGTGATTCTGATCTATACCATAATGACTTCAGGAAATATTCAGCAACCTCAACAGGAAGGTATGCCGAATATGAAAGTGTTGATGTACATCTTCCCGATTACATTCCTTTTCTTCCTGAATACTTCAGCATCCGGTTTATCATGGTATTATTTTGTATCGAATGTGATCAATATTTTAATTATTCTTGTTATTAAGTACTGGATTTTAGATGAGAAGAAAATTCATGCACAGATTCAGGCCAATAAAGAGAAGCCAAAAGCCGAAGGAAAGTTCCAGAAAAGAATGAGAGAAATGATGGAGAAGGCTCAGGAACAGCAAAGAATGGCAGAGCAGCAAAGGAATAAGAAGAAATAGTAACTTACTATAACAAAAAGAGAAGCAGAATATTGCTTCTCTTTTTTATTTAGACAGGTTTTAAATTTCAAATATCAAAATTGCGAATAATATAATTCACTAATTGAGGATTACAGGTCATATTCTAGTCGGAAAGATTTCCTGTGATATTTTGTTGGTCCGTGTTTTGAAAGTGCTTGCTGATGCAGCTTTGTTGCATATCCAAAATTAGTGTTCCATCCATATTGCGGAAATTCCTCATGGAGCTCTATCATCAATCTGTCCCTGTAATTTTTAGCCAAAATAGAAGCTGCAGCAATGGATAATACTTTAGAATCTCCTTTTGCAATACACTGATGCGGAATATAATTATAAGGATGAAATTTATTGCCATCCACCAAAATAAGTTCCGGTCTTATAGTTAATTGATCTAATGCTCGATGCATTGCGTGTATACTGGCATTCAGTATGTTATGTTGGTCTATGAATTCAGGAGGAAGTTCGGCAATAGCATAACTTTTAACATTACCCTTAATGTAATCATCAAGTTCCATGCGTGTTTTAAAATTTAACTTTTTGGAATCATTAACCAAACTTTGCTTAAAGTTATCATCTAAAATAACAGCAGCTGCCACTACAGGACCACTTAAACAGCCTCTTCCGACCTCATCGCACCCTGCTTCAATATAATGATCTGTCCATTTCTTTAGCAATTCCATAAATTTTAACATTCTTCGTCATGCAAAATTAACATTATTTCAACAATTATGGAAAAAATAATAATTTTTTGTGATTTTGTTTTGTGTTATTAAGAAAGTTTTACAAATTTGTATTAAGCAAAAATAATTTGATATGAAGAAATTAACAGCAGGTGTTCTTACTTTAGTGTTGTCTTCATCTCTAGCTGTGACTCAGGCCCAGCAAAAGAAGAATGATACGGTTAGAACACAAGACATTGAGGGTGTAGTTGTTACTGTTTTGGGTGTTAAAAGACAAGAGAAAGCAAGTTCTTACGGTAAAACAATTGTTTCCGGAAATCAATTAACAGAAATAACAAACTCCAATGCTTTTGAAAGTTTATCGGGAAAGGTTCCTGGAGTAGACATTTCATCACCATCCCAACCGGGTGCATCTCCTAAAATTATTACAAGAGGGATCAAATCACTAAGTTCCACGCAACCATTATACGTTATTGACGGTACTCCGATGCTGAATACTACTTCTAGTAAAGTAGGTTTTGACAATACGTACGATTCAGGTTCAACTTTAAATGATATAGATCCTAACATTATTGAATCGATGAACTTCTTGAAGGGTGCAGCAGCAACAGCACTTTATGGTAAGGACGGAGCGAACGGAGTTGTTTTGATTACAACCAAAAGAGGGAAGAACAGGTTGAGAATTAACTATTCTTCGGCTATTGATTTTTCTGAAGTTTCCAAAGTTCCGAATATCCAATACAGATTTGGACAAGGCTGGAATGGACTAAGCTATTCCAATGTAGTAGGAGAGGGTTCTACTGCGGCATCTAATGAGAACGGATCTTGGGGACCGATGTTCAATGGACAGATAAGACCCTGGGGTAGAATTGTTAATAACACACAACAAATAAAAGCTTATTCAGGCTTGGAAGATGCCATGAAAGAGTTTTTTGATATTGGTGTTACTTATACAAATTCACTTAATTTATCCGGAGGAAGTCAGAATGCTGATGGAGCATTAACCATAAGTTCGACTAACTCAGATGGAGTTTTCCCTACAGAAAATGATAAATTCGTTCGTCGAACAATAGGTTTTAATGGAGGACTTAGTTTCGATAAATTAAAAATTAAAGTTTCTGCAAATTATTCTAATAGGAAAACGAATGCTGTCCCAACAGGACAAGGAGATGATGCCTCATTTGGGAAAACTGTTTTTCAGGAACTCATACAAATGCCTAATGATATAAGTATTGTAGATATGCAGGATATGAATAATATATTTAATACTCCTTCGTACTTCTTTACTCCGTATGCTTCAAACCCTTATACAACATTAGAAAACAACGTAGTAAGAGCAAAGTCAGATAGATTTTTTGGAAATATTAATTTTAACTATGAAATCGCCAAAAATTTATCGGCATCCTTACAGTTAGGTGCAGATATTTTAAATGAGACGGTTAAGAGATGGGGGGCTATTGTTAGGTATTTACCTGATTCACCACAAGATTTAGCTAGTGCAAATAATGTTGTGGGTGCTGTTAGAGAACAAAAGTTCAGTGGATATAAATACGATTCCTATTTTACTCTTAATCATAGTGCTGAATTTTCTGATGATTGGAAACTGAATTCTGCTGTAGGAGTTGGTTTTACAGAAGAAGGTAATAATACCTTAGCTGCTCAGGTAACTAATCTAGATATTCCTAATTATTATGAGCTTTCTAACTCGGCAACAACCCCAATTGTTGTACAAAACGATTTGAAGAGAAGGTATACCTATGCATTTGGTTCAGCGGAATTAGGGTTCAAAAACCGTTATTTTTTAACACTTACAGGAAGAAATGACTGGACTTCTACTTTGCCGCAGTCTAAGAATAGCTATTTCTATGCCTCTGCAGGTTTGGCTGCCATTGTTCTGGATAACAATAATAAATTCTTGAAATTAAGAGGAGGATGGGCTCAAGCAGGAAAAGATACTAATCCATATCAAGTATATTCAGAAGGTGTACAAGCCGTTAATGATGGTTATTTCGGGCAACTACTTTTCCCATTTGGGGGAGTAAACTCTTATGAAATCGGAGGAAGAGTTACAAATGAAGAATTGGTTAATGAGCTTACAGAAGAAATTGAATTTGGTGCTGAAGGAAGATTCTTTAATAATCGTATTGGATTTGACGTTTCTTTATATGATAGGTTAACAAAAGATATCTTGCTCCCTAAAGTTCTTCCAAGATCTACAGGGTATGCCACTATTCTTGGTAATTTTGGTGATGTAAGAAATAAAGGAATCGAGTTGATGATGGATCTAAAACCTATTAAAACGAAAGATTTCGAATGGAATTTCATATATACCTTTACTAAAAACAAAGGGAAGGTAGAAAATATTGTTGGAGATGATAATGCAATTACTGTACAATCAAATTATGGAGTTTCATTCAAATTCGTTGAAGGAGAGGAACCTGGAACATATTATTCATTAGTTCCTAAAACCACTGCTTCCGGACAATACATTGTTAACCCAGATACAGGGTTTTATGAAACTACTACAGAAGAACAAAAAATAGGATCTGCACAAAGAGACTTTATCATGGGCTTCAGAAATGAGTTTAAATATAAAAACTTCTCATTAATTGTAGGAATAGATTGGAAACAAGGAGGAGAAATGTATTCTTATACAAAAAGACTTAGTCACTTTGTAGGAAATGGTATAGAAACAATCTACAATGATAGAAATCCATTTATCATTCCTAACTCTGTTATTGATAATGGTGACGGAACTTACTCAGAAAATACAACTCCGGTCGCATTTGAAGAGATCTCTAATTTTTACAATACTCAAAGTAACCCAGGGATAGAACGAAGTCATGTTATTGATAAAACTTTTGTACGATTAAGAGATGTTGCCTTATCATTTAAGTTTCCAAGGCAATGGCTTTCAGGTGTGGGTATAGAGAATGCTACTTTCACATTATATGGTAAGAATTTATTCTTATGGACTCCAAAAGATAACCCATATGTAGACCCGGAATCAACAACATATGGAGCAGATGGTCTACTAAGTGAGTTTGGTGAGTTCAGTGCAAATCCTACACAGAGAACGTATGGGGTAATGTTTAAATTTAACTTTTAAAAGAATTTCAAATGAAAAAGATAAGAATAATCATAATAAATCTACTGACGCTTTTTATTATAGCATCATGTAGTGACTTAGATATAAATAGAAATCCTGATACTCTCACTCCTGAGGAGATTCCAATTAATAGACAATTGCCTGGGGCAACTGCAGGTGTAGCTACTTCAGCGGGATCTTACTATGCTTTAATAGGAGGTTTTTGGAGTCAGTATTTTACACAAAGTGCAGCAGCTAACCAATATAAGACTATTGATAACTATTCCATTGGAGTATTAGATTACAATGGAGCATGGAACTCTATGTATGATGCTATTCTGGACCTGCGAAATGTTAAGAAAAATGCTCAAGAACAGGGATATTGGAATTACTATCTGATGAGCACTGTTATGGAAGCATATGCATTCCAGGTATTAACGGACTCTTATGGGGCTGTTCCATATACTCAAGCTGCTAATCCGGAGTTTTTATCTCCTACATTTGACCAACCAGAAACTATTTATGATGGACTTGTTGCTAACCTGAAAGATGCTCTTTCAAAAGATTTGAGTGCTTCTCCTACAGAAATGGTGCCGGGAAATGATGACTTGGTATTTGGGGGAGTTATGGATAACTGGAAAAGATTTGCTAATACCATGTTGCTGAAACTGTATCTTAGACAAACCAATTCCAGACCTACTGTTGCACAGCAAGGTATCCAGGACCTTTTGGCATCAGGAGCTCAGTTTTTGACGACAAATGCTGCCATCACTCAATACATAAATGAAGCTAACAGAAGTAATCCTTTGTATGAAACTGACAGAAGACAGCTGAATGTAGGAACTAATTTAAGAGCTAGTACAACATTATACTCTTATTTACAAACCAACAATGATACGAGATTCTCTTTCTTTTATAACAATGGACCTTCACAGGATCAGGGAGACTATGATAATACAGCTAATACAACGGCTGCTGTAATTAAATTATCAGCCACGGATCCGGTATATTTTATTTCCGCAGCAGAAAGCTATTTCTTACAAGCCGAAGCAGATTTAAGATATAACGGGGGGGCAAATGCTCAGACTTTGTATGAAAGTGGGGTTACTGCTGCCTTTGCTCAGTGGGGACTTACACCAGGAACTTTATTAACAGGAGCTTATGCCTATCCAAATGGAACAACAGCTGATAACCTTCAAGCAATTATTACTCAAAAATGGATATCATTTTTCCCAGGTAAAGGATATGAAGCTTTCTTTGAACAAAAAAGAACAAATATTCCGGCTATCAGTAGTGTAGATCAATCGGATCCAGCCTACATTCCTGGACAATTTGCATATTCTATAACAGGAACTACAGGCGGAAAGTTTCCTAAAAGAATTGTATATCCTGTGTCAGAAAGTCAAACAAATACAAATTTCCCAGGTATAAAACCAATTACTGAGAAGCTTTGGTATGATGCTAACTAAATTTAAAGGATTATGAAAAATATAATAAATAAATTTTTGATATTATTGGTTTCGTTAACATTTATAATATCATGTTCCTCAGATGCAGATACTTTTGGGGTATCAAGAGTAACAACGTATCCTACGTTTAATTATGAGCCCATAGTTGCTGTTCCTTTAGGTGGAACATTTAGCACTGATGATGTTACAGCATTTGAAGGCTCTACTGAATTACCTGTAAATGTTGTAGGAAGTGCCAATACAAATGTTGTTGGAGCTTACGATTTTACTTATAGTGCTCAGAATAGTGATGGTTTTAATGGTGTGGTAAATCAGACTGTTGTAGTTTATGATCCTAATGGAACAGGAACAAATGTTTCTGGTAAGATCAGAGATGTTAATAATAACTCAAGAACAGGTGTGATTTCATTGGTTCCGGGAACATCAAACATCTATTACTGTACTGACTTTGGGTTTGCGGGAGCATTTCCGGTATATTTTCAAATGAATGGAGATATCCCATCTGCGATACCACAGGTTTTTCATGGATATGATCCTGCAACAACAGTGGATATAGGGTATAATCCTGTCACTAAAAAATTTACAGTGGCTATCGACCCTTATGGTTTTTCGTATGAATTTGAATACTATAATTAAAAATTGAAGAAATGAAAAAAATATTAAGATTATTTTTATCTCTGTTTGTTTTAGGAATTTTCATGTTTTCTTGTGACAGAGTAGGAGACGGAGATGTAGCGGATGACCAAGGTGGAACCTCTATGCAAGAAATGGCAGGAGATTGGTTTGTTACAACTAGCGTGAATGGAACAGAGGTGTTAGGATATACTAGAATTACAACTTATAATACTTCTGCTAATAATGGTGCCGAATTTTGGATAGATGATAATGACAATATCTGGGAATTTAAGGTGAAAAGTCCTGCAAATTTAGGTGGATTGACATTTTCCGGAAATAATCTCCAAAATGAAAAATATGATATTACCGTTAATATTACCAACGGAAAAATTGTAAAAGGAGGAGCTACAACTACTGGAGGTAATAAATCTGATGCTATTGAGTTTGATGCAGAGTTTTCAGATGATCCAGGAACAATTTACAGAATTAGCGGTTATAAAAGAACCGGTTTTGCTGAAGATGAACATTAAAAATTATAATACTCAACCGCCTTCGGGCGGTTTTTTTATTTCCGTATATTTGTAGTTCAAAATTTTGAGATGAAATGTGGGCCATTACATGTGGCTTTTGAAAAATAAGTATGAACACATGAATATTAAAGATATCATAGAGGAAAAACTTTCAGAAATTATTTTAAGTGTCTACCAATTAAAAGACATTAAGCTGGAAGTTCAGGAAAATAAGACCGAATTTGAGGGTGACTTTACCATTGTCACTTTCCCGCTAGTAAGACAGTTAAAAAAGAATCCGGAAAGTATTGGCGTTGAATTGGGTGAATCATTAACGGCTCAGACCGATTTGGTGGAGAGCTTCAATGTGGTAAAAGGTTTCCTTAATATCAAGATCAATAACCAGTTATTTATAGATAATTTCAGGTCTTTAAACGAAAATTTTTCACATGTGGAAAAGAAAAATTCTACCGTAATGGTGGAATATTCTTCCCCGAATACCAACAAACCTTTACATTTGGGGCACATCAGAAACAATTTGTTAGGATTTTCTGTTGCTCAGATTCTCAAGGAGGCAGGATATGATGTAATTAAAACCCAAATCATCAACGATAGGGGAATTCATATCTGCAAATCTATGTTGGCTTGGGAAAAATTCGGGAATGCAGAAACTCCGGAAACAACGCAGACAAAGGGTGATAAGTTTGTAGGAAATTATTATGTTGAGTTTGATAAGAACTACAAAAAACAAATTACTGAACTTATTGGTCAGGGATTAGATGAAGAACAGGCTAAAAAGGAAGCTCCGTTGATGAAGGAAGCTCAAAAAATGCTTTTAGACTGGGAAAATGGAGACGAAAAAGTAAGAAACCTATGGAATGAGATGAACTCCTGGGTTTACAAAGGTTTCAATGAAACATATAAAAGATTGGGTGTAAGTTTTGATCAGGTTCAGTATGAAAGCAATACTTATATTTTAGGAAAAGATCTTATTCAGGAGGGTTTGGATAAAGGAGTGCTTTATCAGAAAGAAGATGGTTCGGTGTGGTGTGATCTTACGGAGGAAGGTCTTGATCAAAAACTTTTATTGCGTTCGGACGGAACTTCAGTGTACATGACTCAGGATTTAGGAACAGCAGTGGAGCGTTTCAAAGAGAATAATATTCAGAAACTGATTTATACTGTAGGAAACGAGCAGGATTATCATTTCCAGGTATTATTCAATATCCTGAAAAAAATGGGATATTCTTGGGCAGATCAGTTATTCCATTTATCTTATGGAATGGTAGAACTTCCGAATGGTAAAATGAAATCCCGTGAAGGGACAGTGGTAGATGCAGACGATCTGATGCAGGAAATGTACGAAACCGCAAAATCCAAAGCTCAGGAGTTAGGAAAACTGGAAGGACTTTCAGAAGAAGAAAAAGAAACTTCTTACGAGATCATAGGATTAGCAGCCTTGAAGTATTTCATGCTGAAAGTGGATCCTAAGAAAAAAATGCTCTTCAATCCGGCTGAAAGTATTGAATTTAATGGAAATACAGGACCTTTTATTCTGTATACGTATGCGAGAATTCAATCGTTGAAGGCAAAAGCAAACTTCGAATATAAAGACGTTTCTGAGGTAGCTTTGAATGAATTTGAGAAAGAGCTGATCACATTATTAACGAATTATAAAGCGATTGTAGAAAAGGCAGCTGAGTCTCTAAGTCCGGCTTTGATCGCTAATTATGTTTATGATCTTGTGAAATCATACAATTCATTCTATCAGAGTAATCCGATCCTGAAACTGGAAGATGAAAATCTAAAACAATTCAGATTGAATCTTTCTGATCTGACCGGAAAGACCATAAAAAAATCTCTGGAGTTACTGGGAATAGGAACAGTGAACAGAATGTAAAAACTAAGCCTCCTGAATTTAGGAGGCTTTTTTATTTTATTTAAGATTGAGGCGGTTCTGGATGGCTTTCTTCATATAATTTGGCATCGCTCCATTTTGCATGTTTGGAGGGGGTGATGGTATAGCCTTTCTTGTAGGTGTATATTTTTGTGAATTCCGCCCCGAAAAACACCAACATACAGGAATAATTGATCCACATCATAATTAAGATCACCGTTCCAGCCGCTCCAAAAGGAGAAGTAGGTTTGAACTGTCCGAAATAAAGACTCAGTAAAAATTTTCCAAGTGTAAATAATATTGTTGTTAAAAAAGCACCTCTCCATACAGGTTTCCAGCTGATCTTCACATCAGGAAGAACCTTGAACATCAGTGCAAATAATAGCATCACAACGCCAAAACCTACGGCAAAATTTACAACCTCAACCAACATGTAAGTTTCAAAACCAAAATAATTGGTAATCCAGTTGTTGAAAATACTGATCAAAGAAGATAAGATCATCGTCGTCATCAGTAGAAATCCGAGAATTAAGATCATTCCCAGAGAGTTTGCTCTATCCAGTAAGAATTTTACGAATGCTTTTTTTGGGGCTGCTTTTACATCCCAAAGTGTATTTAAAGAGTGCTGTAACTGGAAAAACAGGGTGGTGGAACCAAAAACCAAAGAGGCAACTCCTACAGTTTTCATGAGGATATTCTGTTTGTCTACTAATGCTCCTGCGATCATGTTTTCTATACTTTTTGCCGCATCAGTTCCCATAATACTGCTGATTTGGTGGCTGATTTCACCACGTATAGCTTCTTCCCCGAAAAAATATCCCGCAATCCAGATGATAATGATCAATAATCCCGGAATTGAGAAAATAGCATAGTAAGCGAGACTTGCCGAATCTCGGGATGCATAAGAATTATTCCATTTGATGAAGGTTTCCTTAAGAACCTGCCAGAAGAATTTTATATTGGCTGTCATATTAAAAAGGATATCCTATTGCAATATTCAGGATAAGATTGTCTTTTCTCCAGCTGCTGTCGCCAAAATTAATCTTATCGAAAGTCCATCTGTCGCCTTTTTCATAATAAGGGACCTTCAAAGGCATAGCCAGATCCAGCCTTAGAATCAAAATCGAAAAATCCAGTCGTAATCCTACTCCCGCTCCTACAGCGATTTCACTTAAGAAATCTTTTGAGAATTTTCCGCCCGGTCTTTGAGAATCTTCATTGACCAGCCAGATATTTCCGGCGTCAGCAAAGACTGCAACATTTAAAAACTTATAAAGATTGGCGCGATATTCTGCATTCAGTTCCAGTTTAATATCTCCTGCCTGATCGAAAAATACTCCGTCAAGTTGTGTTCTAGGATCATAACTTCCCGGTCCTAAAGTCCTTGCGCGGAACGCTCTGATACTGTTACTTCCTCCCGCAAAGAACTGTCTGGAGAAAGGAATGTGCTCCGAATTTCCATAAGGATAGGCCAAACCAGCAATGATTCTGGATGCAAAAGACGTTTTTTCTGCAAACTTATGATAGAAGCGGAAATCATTTTCAACCTTTGCATATTGACTGAAAGGAATGTCGAAAATTTCTTTCTGTTTATCCTTTTTAGCATTGGCTCCCGTAAATAAACCCGTCAGATTTCCGGCAAGATCCAGTAATCCCCGATAATATATCGTGTTGGTTTTTGGGAGCATGGTATTGGTATAAGTATAGGTATAAATAGGTCCGAAAATAAGTTGCCTTTCAACCACTCTTCTTAAGGCGGAACTTTTTTCAGCTAGCGAATCATATTTAGGAGTAACATTAGCCGGTGAAACCAATGTTACATCAAAAAGCTTAAGATCGTGCGCTTTTCGTGCATTTTCCTTCCATACATACCCGAATGAAGCATTAAAATTATTGAGCGTATAATATTGAGTACGGTTTTGGAATTCATAGCCCAGACTGATGTTGGTTCTTGGAACAAATGCACTGGATGAACGGAAGCGGAAAGGTGCAACAATCCTCGGAATGGAAAGTTGTGTATTGGCTCCTGCCCGGAAAATATTATTGGCATCTTTAGGACCACCTATCTGCACATCAAAAGCTCCATAAACAGACGCTTTGAATTGTTCTGCGCCGCGGAAGAAATTTCGGTGTGTCCAGTTGAGGTTCAGTTCGCTACCTGCATAATTGGCGGAATTTGTTCTTCCTAAAGCTTCCAGTCGGAGAGATTGCAGCTGTCTCGGTGTCAAAAGATAATAAGCATCGAATTTATGGTTTAAAGAATCTGAAATAACGAATTCATTTTTTACAAATTTGAAAACTCCTAAACTGATCAGTCGGTTCAGCGTAAGATTGTGGTCTTTTCTGTTGTACAGATCTCCTCCTTCAAAATATAATGCTCTGTCGAAAATTTTCGGTTTGAATTTATTCTGAGGATCGATCACATACATATTATTGTAGGCATATTTGGAAAGTGAATCTTCATTCATCGGGATGCTGTATTTGCCGTTCTTTACGTCTCTCAAGTTGTAATTTGGAAATACGATCACTTTATCAATACTGAACTGCTGTTTGGATAATTCGGGAGTATTGTCTTTAATTTTTACGTTAAGCTCAACTTTATGATTTTTACTGACGGTGCTGTCTGCCTGAACAATGATATTATCAGGATGAAAATAATAAAATCCTCTTTCCTTCAGATTGTTATCTATCCGTTCTCTTTCCGCTTTGATAATATCCAGATCGAAAGGATTTCCCGGTTTAAGGAGTGTTTTATCCTTCAGTTTTTGCATTTCCTGATTCACCAGCGTGGAATCTTCTTGGAATTTTACGTTACTGATCAAATATCTTGCACCCGGTTTTACTGTATAAATAACCTTGGCTTTCTTGTTTTTGGAAATCGTGTCATAGGTGGCTCTTGCATTGAAGTACCCCTTATTTTCGGAATAATTTTCAATGATATCTTTATTGAATTCCCTGTCTACATCTCCTAAAAGTACTGGCTTTTCTCCCAGTTTGTACTTCATCCAATAGCGGAAACCTTTATCCTTTTCAGGTTCTTTGGTGATGTTGTAAAAAAATAATCTGGGTCTTAATCCTAAAAATGATGAATTAGGTTTTGGGGTAAGATTATCCTCAAGAGCCGTTTGAAGATCTTTCTTTTCCTTTTTCGAAATGGTATCATCTTCAATATTGACATCGGCTCCGGTATAAAGCATTTGTCCTTCTTTCAAAAACCGTGTATTGCTGCATGAGAATAAAGTGAGTGCAACCCCTGAAACCACAAAACTCCTAAGATATGTATGAAATCTGTTTTTCATTATTTAAATTCTACCACTTGATTATTTTTATTTTCTTTGGTTCTGTTCCTTCTCGATTTTTGAAAAATCTCCCTGAATTTATCATAGTCTAAAGTGATGATAAATCCAAGTCCCGTTTCTACGATCTGCCCTTGAAGAGCCACCTGATATTCGTTCTTACGATACGCACGGAGCATATATCTTCCATCTTTGGAAAGGCTGTAATCGACCGTGACATCTCCTGCAATATTAGTCATGTTCTCATTTTGTCGGGCATTACCTTCCAGTCCGAAATTACTTCCTACTGAAACTTTTAAACGGTCATTCAGAAGCTTTTTGCTGATATCCACATTCAGGTCTGTTCTGGTGTTTCTTTCTCCTGTGGTATAATCTTCGGAAGATTCAAGGTCAAAATTAAGATCAACCCCTTTGATGAGACCGGATGCAAGATTATTGATCTGTTGGGAAAGGATCTTACTCACACTTTGTCTTGCCAATGCTTCTGCTGAAAGTCCTGCGCCGCTTTGGAAAGGATTTTCTCCCACGAAACGGTTCAGTAGCAATAAAGCAAAAACCTGCTTGTTCATTTCGGATTCTTCCGTTCTCAACTGAGCCAGTTTAGCATTTACATTTTCAATCACAGAAGTAGCAACTGCATGATTATCTTCATCGGTAGTGATATCGAATGTGATGATCGGCTTCAAGAGTTCTCCTTTCATTTTGAGCAGAGTATTGAAAGGAATTCTTTGTTTGTACATATTCATATCCGAAGCGGACATTTCGCTCATCTGCTGTTCCAGTAAGTCGATCGGAGGTGCTTCTGTTTTATAAACCGCTGTAATGTCCAAAGTAGCGGCAGTAGGTTCTCCTGTCCAGGTAATGGTGCTTCCTTTCTGTATATCGAACTTACGCTTCAGGACACTTACGGTAAGTTCATAAGAACCTTTTTCCACTTCATATATCCCGACCAGAGTCGTTTTTCCTGAAGGATCTATTCCGCCTGTCAATTGTGCTTCACCCTGAAGTTTTACAAAATCTCCATTCACTTTATCAATGAGAATTGATAATTGAGCTTCTTTATCCACTTCAATATTCACGTTTACATCCATTCCTTTGATCCTGCTTTCTGCACTTATTGAATCTGCTTTGATGGTCTGATTTAGCACCACCTGATCCTGATCGATAAATTCTACAATACCTTCTCTTTCCTGCAAAGAAGGAGTGGACTGTGGAAGAACGAAGGTAAAATCGGTATTTTCTGCAACGGCAATTCTTCCGTCTACTTTAGGCAAATCGAGATTTCCTCTTACCTGAAGATTGGCATCAATGGCAAGAATTCCGTACATCAGGGCATCATTTGATTTCTCTGAATTCACCACTTTGAAATCTTTGGCATTTACATCCAGATTGAAATTGAAATCTCTGTAATTTTGGGTAAGAATTTCGCCGTTCAACACCAATGAGTTTCCATCTTTGTCATTGATCCTGAAACGATTGAAGTCTAATCCGCGGTTCGTGAAATCTATTTCATCATTGATGTTTCTGAAATCACTTCCGGTTTTTGTGATCATCAATCCGGCATTATTGAATTTTATTTTACCTAAAATATTCGGTTTTTGAGTATTCCCGGTGATCTTCAGATCTCCGGAAAGGTATCCTTCCGTATTGGTAATGGCATTCATTGAAAATCCCTGAATGCTTTTCATCTGAAGCTGATTGATATCTGCATTTAAATCAAACGTACTGGAAGAAGTGTTATAGTTTCCTGTGATCCTTACATCATTGCTATTTCCGGAAAGTGTAATATCTGCATTCAGATTGTTTGCCGATGTGCTGTTTACTTTTGCAGCAAGATTCCCGACAGGACTTCCGTATACGACCAGATCGGAAATGATAAAGTCAGAATTGAAGGTCATGTTTTTGGTGAGATTCTGCAACTGAGCAGTTCCATTGATTGTTCCTTTTGCTAATAAGGAATCTTTTTTAATGATCTCCGTGATGGTCTCTATTTTAAAATCCTTCAACGAAACATTTAAAGGACTGGTCGGAGAATTGGTTTCGGATTGTAATAAAATTTCGCTTCCGGAATGAGACAGCCTGAAATTATCGGCCACAATTCCATTATTGCTGATCTGTATTTTGTTGTTTTCAGCTACGGTCCAGTCGTTATAATTTAATTTTAAACCGTCCGGATTTAATGAAATTTCGGTAACCTTATTCAATGATTTTGCATTTCCGGCAATTAAAAACCTTGTTACATCCTTTTCATCTTTAGTTGTGATATGATAATTGATCACATTATTGGCTACATCACCACTGATGTTGACTTTATTCAGAGCAAAACTTTCACTTTTCAATGAAGCTACATCAAGATTGTACTGTAATGCCTGATTTTCATTGGTGATTTTTAGGGTAGTATTTTCCAGAGCATTGTTTCCGTAAAGAACCTGTGGAATTTGTCCGTCAACTTCTATTTTTTGGGAATCGGCATCATAATTCCCGGTCAGATTGATGGTTTCAAAGCTTTTCAGTTCGGGAACAAATTTCCTGATCAGATCATCATTTTTGATCTTTGCATTGAAGGTGAAAAACTGTCCAGCCTCTATTTTCTGGGTTTTTCCGGATTTTTGGAACTGATAATACTGATTCAGCGTTTGCTGTAAAGACCCAAAGATCTGGGTAAGTCTGTATTTACCCTTCAGTTCTGCATCAGCGATTTGAGATTTAAGAGAAACCAGGGTAGAATCTGCTGTAGAAACAGCATTTACATTAATTTCCTGTACAGGATATACTTCTTTGGTATCAGAAAAAGCAAAGTTTTTCAGATTCAGGTATCCGTTTAGATGATCGGGATCCAGATTGGTAAAATCTCCTTCTATATTCCCGGCAATGATCATTGGCTTTTCATAGAATCCAAGTTTGTTGAGATCAAGCTTATGGATATCTCCGTTGATGTTTATGGTCGGATTTTTTTTATGATAAACCCCTGAAGCGGTCAATGATAAATTTGCATTCGGATCTTTTGAGTTCAACACAATATGATAAGCTCCGCGGTTGATTTTCCCCGTTAAATTCATATTTTGGTAACGATAACCTTTGTACACTGCGGAACTTACATGACCTTCCAGATTTGCATTGGCGTTTTTGAAGTCAAAGCTTTCTCCTTTCGCTGCAATTTGTGCCGTAATCGGACCAATATCTTTATTCTGAATGATCTTACCGATCTGTAAATTTTGCAAATTGGCTTTTACATCATATAATTCACGGTTTTTTCTCCTCATGTCAACTTGGGCAACAATACCGGCGTTTCCCAGCGTTGAGGTGAGATTGAGATTGGTATTGATAATTTTGGTAGTTCCTTTTGCTGTTCCTTTAATACTGAAATGAGAGGGTAGGGAAATATTGGAAGGGATCGTTTTTTTAGGAACTAAATTGAAAATAGTTTTTCCTGAGGAAGAAAATTCCCCGATTTTCACATCGTAATACAATTGGTCAGGATTCATTGCATTTCTGATCCTTCCTGAAGCGGAAACCTTCAGTTGATCTATTCCGGAAAGTTTAAGGTTTTGAATCAAAAGATCGTTGATACTGCCTTTTAATGTTGTATTTATATTTAAAACAGCATTTGGATATTTATTGAACGGAGCCGTATTTCTTAAATCTGGAACAAGATTCAGGATGTCAGAAAAACCGACCTTGGAATTTCGGATATTGGCGGAGATCTTTACAGCTCCCGGATTAGCGCTTAATTGTTCTGGGGAATTGTAATTCAGGATAATTTCATCTCTCAGAATGGTTTTCGGAGTTTTTAGATATAATTCTTTTAAATAAGCCTGCTTCTCATCATACACAAAATTGGTGTTGAATTCCTCAATATTTAGCCCGCGTCTTTCCTGTATTTCCGCAGATTTTACTTTTCCTGCAAACGTGTTGTTCTGCATTTTAAAATCCCGGACTTCCACATTCAGTTTTGAAAAATTAAGGTGGTTGAAATCCATTCCCTGTTTTGTTGGAGCAATGGCAGTATTGTTATAGGCTATTTTTACGTCATTAAAAACGAGTTTGTCCAAAAGTACCTGCAACGCTTTATCCTTTCCTGATTGAGCAGAAGTTTCAGTTTTTTGAGTGTTTTTGGAATTATTGCTTTGATTCGGAATATAAAGATTGGCATGAATATCTGCTCCGGAAAGAATAAGATCGCCAATGTCATAAGAATTGTTTTCCAGATCAAGTTTATTGACCTTTGTACTCAGCTCTTTGAATAGAACTTTAGCAAATGTCTTCGTATTGTCATCACCATAATCAATATTGAAGTTGGTGAATTTGATCCCCTTTAAATCAATACTCATAGGTTTTTTCCGGTTCAGGGAATCTACTTTTTCCTCTACATTTTCAGCAACTTCCTCTATGATATCTTGTTTTAGTTTCAGTTTTAATCCGTCAAGATCGATATCATTGAAAGCATATGTATTTTTTTCGAGATCGAAAGTTTTAACACGGGTATCAAATGATTTGAAATAAACTTTAAGGTCATTTTTCGCCTGCTGATCATTAAACGTAACTCCAATGTCTTTTAAATTGATCTTATCTAAAGAAATAATGAAGGGTTTGGAAGGGCTTTCTTCTTCATCCTTGGTTGCAAAGGCATCAATGATATAATCAAAATTAAATTTTCCTTTTGGATTTCGGACAACATTGGCTCTCACACCTTCCAGATCGACAGATGTAATGTCTGCTGTGGAATTGATGAGTTTGAGCATGTGTAAACCTGCATCGAGCTTTTTTGCCGCCAGAAGTGTATCTACATCCTGACCTTGTAAATAAAGATTTTCCATGACAAGACTGTTCGGAAAACCTATATAAACTCTGTCGATACTGACTTTTGTCTTGATTTTTTTCTCCAGATAGACAACCAGTTTGCCTTTCAGGTAATTTTGTACGGCAGGAAGCTTTAGACTGAATATAACAAGAATAAGCAATAACACTATGGAAATAAAGGTTATTGCAATCCCCTTAAGAATCTTTCTTTTGTTAAGTTGCAGTTTCAAATGTGATTGGGTTTAAAGCAAAGATAATGAACAATTCTGTAAATTACCTTTTATAGTACCCTAATCGGAATGCAAAAATCCTGCCTTGACTGTCTATTATGGAATTTTAGTTTAGTTAGTCAAGTGAATTAGTTGATGAAAACAGCCAAGGCTGGGATTTTTGTTTTGTATACCCCCTTTTAATCATTTTATATTGAAAAGGTGCAAAAATGAAAGTTCAAGTTTAGTTTAAAGGGGGTATTTGGCAGGTTATTATTTAATTATCCGTGTTTTCCCATTGTATTTTTTCTCCCTGAGGTGCAGCACCTCCTTTTGCTTCTGTAATAGGAGCGGTCTCCTGATTGATGTGATACACATAAGCTGCAATTTTCTCAGCATCTCTTCCGGTGATGGTTCCTTCTTTGATGAAAGGTATCATCGTTGGGTTGTTTGGAGATCCGTTTTCAAGCATCCAGAATACATTTTTAAATAAATTTTTCTCACTGTGGTTGATCCAGTATTCATCGGTAAGGTTAGGTCCGATTCCTCCTTTACCACCTTCAGCATGGCAGGTTACACAGTTGGTTTTGAAAAGCTGTTCACCTTCTGTGATATTATCCGCTGAATATTTTGCGTTTTCCAGATTGATTACCGGTGCATTTTTTTCAAAGTCTGCAATGGAGGCCATCATGGTTTTCGTCTCAGATTCGTATTCAGATTCGGGATGTGCATAATCGGTAAAGGCAAACGCAACCATGTATACCGCACAGAAGATACATCCGAACCAAAATAGACCTATCCACCATCTTGGTAATGAGTTGTCCAGCTCTGTAATGCCATCGAACCCATGATCGATAAGGATGTCCTTCTCTTCCGTTTGGGATTGCTTTTTGAAGGCGGAATTCCAAAGTTTCTGGAAATATGTCGTGTTTTTTTACTGTAGAGATATCTGTGTTTGTTCTTCAGGCAGTCTTCTGTAGTTTTGATTTTCCAACAGATATA
>JAFAAJ010000039.1 GCA_023426625.1 Bacteroidota bacterium | reverse complement strand
TTACTCAGGCTTTCCGCAAAACCATCCGCAAAATCTCTGGTTCTGCTGAACAAATGCGGCTGAAATGCCACCAAAAGCTTTTTATCCGGATAAAAAGTTCTGATAGACCCCATTACAGCATTGATTTCAGTTGGGTGATGTGCATAGTCATCAATATATATTTTACCGCTTTTATAAATATGTTTAGTATATCTTCTTTTGATTCCTTTGAAATTGGCAATCGCTTTTTTCAAGGTTTCAAAGTCTACTCCTAAATTGTGAAGAATAGCCAGGGCAACAGTAGCGTTTTCCACATTATGGATTCCAGGGATTTCCCAGACAAAATCCTTAATGGTTTCCGTAGGGGTATGGAAATCAAAATAGATTTTATCATAATCCATACGAAGGTTGTCTGAATAATAATCTGCCTTTTCATTCACGGCATAGGTTCTGTGATCTCTTCCGATCTCAATTCCTTTTCGGATAAACAATTGTTTACAATCCGGAACCAATGAGGCAAACTGTCTGAAGCCTTCTTCAATATGATTTTTATCTCCGTAAATATCCAGATGATCTGCATCTGTGGAAGTCACTACTGCCCAATCCGGAGAAAGGTTCAGGAAACTTCGGTCATATTCATCTGCCTCAACAACTGAATAGGTAGAACCATTATATAAAAAGTTCGATTTAAAGTTCTCCGAAATTCCGCCTAAAAAACATGAAAAAGGAAGGTTGGCTTCTTTGCACAGGTGAGAAACGAGGGTAGAGGTTGTTGTTTTCCCGTGAGTTCCCGCCACTGCAATACAATTTGTATTTTCTGTAATTAAGCCTAAAACTTTGGCCCGTTTTAATACTTCAAACTGATGGTCATTGAAATAATCTAAAATTCCCAAAACCTTAATAGCAGGAGTATAGATCACCAATGTATTTTCTTTTTGAAGTGAGGTGACTTTTTCATCAATGACATCTTCAAAAACAATATCAATTCCCTCCTTCATCAGTTGCTGAGTAAGCTTGGTATTGGTCTTGTCATAACCTAAAACCTTTTTGCCAGAAGCATGAAAATAACGTGCTAAAGCACTCATCCCTATACCTCCGATCCCAACGAAGTAAAAATTCTGATATGTTTCTAAATTGTTCATTTTATTTTAATGTATTTTGTACAACGTATAATGTATTCTGTCACTTTTTGCATTGTACATTTTACTTTTTTACAGTTTATTAAATATCTCATCCACAATCTCTTTTGCTGCACCGGGCTTGGCAAAGTAGAGCAGATTTTTAGACATGTCTTTTCTTGTATTCTCATTTTCGCAGATCTCTGAAAGGGTATCCCAGAATTTATTCTGCATTTCTGAGTCTTTTACCATTTTTGCGGCATGTTTTTCAACCAGATTCATTGCATTTTTGGTCTGATGATCTTCGGCAGCAAAAGGGAAAGGAACCAAAACAACTGGTTTTTGCGCTACTGCAAGTTCTGAAATAGCAATTGCTCCCGCCCTTGAAACGATGACGTCGGCTGCGGAATACGCCAGTTCCATTTCTTTGATGAATTCAAGGATCTGGATGTTTCTGCTGTCGATATCTTTAGTTTCTTCTAATATATCTTTATAATCCAGCTTTCCGGTTTGCCAGATCAGCTGGTAATCTTTCTCTACTATTCTATTTAGGTTGGCTTTCCATGCATTGTTCAATGTTCTCGATCCTAAAGATCCTCCTACAGAAAGAATGGTAAGCTTGTCTTTATTAAGCCCCATTTTTTCTTTTGCACATGAAGTTTCTATCATTCCGGAAACAATGTTTTCACGGATGGGATTGCCAAGGAACTTTATCTTTTCTTCCGGAAAACCTTCTACTTTTGGATAAGCGGTAAATACAGCTTTGGCTTTTTTACTCAGGATTTTATTGGTAACTCCTGCATGGGCATTTTGTTCCTGAATAAAAATAGGAATCCCAAGTTTGCTGGCTTCATATAAAGCGGGTCCACTTGCAAAACCACCTGTTCCTACAGCGAAATCCGGGGCGAATTCTTTAATGATCTTTTTGGATCTGGATAAGCTTTTCAAAATTTTGAAGGGTAAGCCCAGGTTGGCAAGAAGGTTTCCTCTGTCTATTCCGGCAATATCAATTCCTTCGATCTTATAGCCAGCCTGCGGAACTTTCTCCATTTCCATTTTTCCGTTGGCTCCGATGAACAAAAATTCTGTATCAGGAAATCTTTTTCTGATCTCATCTGCAATGGCGATGGCGGGGAAGATATGTCCTCCTGTTCCGCCTCCTGATAGTAATACTTTTAATTTTTTGCTCATCTTAGTTCCTGTGTTTATGCAATGTCGTTTATCTCTGCGATACTTTGCTTTTTTCCCATTCCTTCTTCATCATATATCTGGATTCTTGAACTTACATTCAGAATAATTCCCAACTGTATATAGGTTACCAACATGGATGTTCCCCCATAACTTATCAGTGGTAATGGCTGCCCTGTTACCGGGATGAGGTTTACGGCAACGGCAATATTCACTGCAAGCTGTATGAAAATCATCACACCCAGACTGAGAACGAGCAGCGACCCGAAAAATGCGGGCATTTTGCTGGCTATCATTACGATCCGGATCATCATGATGAGATACATACTTATCAGAAATGCAGCTCCTATCAATCCGTATTCTTCCACAATGATGGCAAAAATAAAGTCGGAAGCGGACTGTGGAAGCATTTGCTTTAATGCGCTTTTTCCTGGGCCCATTCCTGTAATACCTCCGTGAACAATGGCTGCTTTAGCCTGCATCACCTGATAATTTTTTGCCTTTACACTTTCGTCATCTACATCAGCTGTTTTAGCTTTGCTTGAGGTAAAGGTTTCTATACGGCTCATCCATGTATGGACACGGTTTCCGCCGATGAGGTTTGTATTTAAAGCAATAATTAAGAATAAAACAATTGCTATAAATGAAGCCGAAATAAATCCTGCAATATATTTCCAATGAAGCTGTCCAATAATCAGTACGGCTACGGAGACCATTAAGATCATTAATGCTGTAGAACCGTTATCTTTCGCTACTAATACAAAAACAAGCAGAATAGGACCGAAAATGTACATGATGTTCTCAATCGGAAGCCTTTCTCTGGTTATTTTTTTAGTCAAATACCTACACAGATAGATAATCAGCATTAAAAATGCAAAAGATGAAGGCTGGAATGAAATAGGTGTTCCCGGGATTTTCAACCATCTGGAAGCACTAGCCCCGTCAATGGTCTGACCAGTGAACATGGTTACGATAAGCAGAATGATCATTAAGCCGAGAAGAATGCTACTCAGCTTTCCGATATATTCATATTTTACGGTTCCCACCAGTCTCATGATTCCTAATCCAAGGAGTACAAAGAACATATGCTTGATAACGTGACCTGTTGTAGTCCCGTTATTCACGATATATTCCAGATTTGAACTTGCAGAATATACAGGGAAGATAGAGAAAATGGAGATCACAAGAATGACCATCCAAAGTACTTTATCACCCTTTAGAAATTCGAATCTGCTTTCTGTGTTCTGTTCGTTCATATTTTTTGTATTCATGTATAATGTACTTTGTACATCTTACATTTTACTTTTACATTTATTTTAATACCTGTTCTTTGAACTGTCTTCCTCTGTCTTCATAGCTTTTGAATAGATCAAAACTTGCGCAACAAGGGGATAGTAAAACCGTATCACCGTTTTTGGCAATTGATTTTGAAATTCTTACGGCTTCTTCCATGCTTGAAGTATCATAGATAAATTCTTTTTTGTCTTTGAAGAAATCTATGATCTTCTGATTGTCAATCCCCAAGCAAACAATCGCTTTTACTTTTCTTTTTACTAACTCCTCGATTTCCGAGTAATCGTTTCCTTTATCCTGTCCTCCAACGATCCAAACGGTAGGATTTTTCATGCTTTCTAAAGCGTAATAGGTTGCGTTGACATTGGTTGCCTTACTGTCGTTGATGAATTTCACGCCATCAATCTCGGAGACAAATTCCAATCTGTGTTCTACCGCTTGGAAGGTCATTAATGAATTTCTGATGCTTTCATTGTTGATCTCCAGTATTTTACCGGCAATAGAAGCTGCAAGACTGTTCGCAACGTTGTGGTTTCCTAATAGTGATAATTCATCAATTTTCATTGAGAACTCATCTTTAAGTTTAACCGTGATCTTATCACCATCAATAAAACCTCCTTCTGTCAGTTTTTCTTTGGTAGAAAAAGGGATCATTTTTGCCTTTATTTCCAGTTTTTCCAGAATGTTTTTACTCATTTCATCATCCTTGTTATAGATGAAGAAGTTGTCGTTCTCCTGGTTTTCAGCTATTCTGAATTTTGCCAGAGCATATTCTTCATAGTTGTAGTTGTACTGATCCAAATGATCCTGTGAGAGATTCAGCAATAAAGAAATATAAGGTCTGAAGTTTTGGATATCATCTAGTTGGAAAGAGCTTACTTCCAAAACATAATATTCATAATTTTCATCGGCAACCTGTTTTGCAAAACTGTAACCGATGTTCCCTCCTAATCCTACATTCAAGCCGTCATTTTTCAGGATGTAATAGATCAATGAGGTTGTTGTTGTTTTTCCGTTGCTTCCTGTGATCGCGATGATTTTTGATTGGGTGAATTCCGAAGCAAATTCAATTTCAGAGGAAATTCTGATTCCTTTTTGCTGAATTTTATGGATAATTTCTGCTTTTTTCGGAATTCCCGGACTTTTTACGATCCAATCGGCATTTAAAATTCGTTCTTCATCGTGGTTTCCTTCTTCAAATTCAATTTCATTATCTGCCAAGAACTGCTTATAGTTATCCTTAAT
>JAFAAJ010000008.1 GCA_023426625.1 Bacteroidota bacterium | reverse complement strand
GTCTTTTTCCGGAGTAGAAGCTGCTGCAATGGCACCGTAACCACAGTGGTGGTTGGTGAATAGAAGTCCCTTATCAGAAACAATTTCCCCTGTACAGAAACCGCCGAAGCTTACGATAGCATCCTTTAAGCTTGAATTGTTAACAGAGTAGATCTCTTCAGGAGTAAGGTGTAACCCTTCTTTTTGCATATCAACACCGTTGAGTCTTTTGATGAGCATTAGCAGCCACATCCCTTCGTCCGCTCTCATCTGAGCGAAACTTAATAAGAAAGTGAATAGTAGAAATATTCTTTTCATTTTTATAAATTAAATTTTCGTGTCGCTAATTTACTAATTTTTACGATACTCAGCCTTTAAATGGTATGAAAATGGGATAATCCCCTACATGAAAAAGATAATTACTGCATTTTTAGCGATACTTTTTTTCGGAATGCTATTAAACTGTTCTTCGAGAAATAACAAGGAACCTCACGTTCAACGGGAGTGGATGTTGGTCTCTTTCGGGTATTTTACTAAAGATCAATTAATCAGAAAGAAAGCGAAAATTAATTTAACGGCTGAAAAAGATGCCGGAAAGATCAAAGGAAGTGGTTTTATGGGATGTAACAAAATATTTTTCACAATGGAATTTAAAAATAAGAAAAAAGTGAAGATTTCCGGACTTGGAAGTTCTGAAATGATGTGTAACGATATGAATTTGGAAACCTTGTTCCTGAAAAGTTTTGAAAAAATGACAAAATATTCAGTTGATGGTCATTTCCTGACTCTGACAGATGATAAGGGGAATGTGATGAAATTCGTTGCGGCAGATTGGGATTGATCTTAGCCGTTATAAAAAAAGAAGAGGCTGTCTCAAAAGGTAAATTAATGCTCTGAGAATCTCCTAAATGACAAAAGTTGTCAGACAGGAGTCCGAGAGAGGGGGTACTTTTGAGACAGCCTCTTTTCTCATAGAATTTGAGTTAGTTTTTGGGTATTGTTTTTTTTATTTCTTCTAAAGTGGCCGTATTCGGTAGTCCTTGTATGGGATTTGTGTTCCTAGAATCGATCGTTTTTCGGGGTTTCTGCCTATTCGGGATGGTGGCTAGGATTTCTTCAAGCGTCGCTGTGTTGGGTAATAGTTTATCGGTATTTAAATTATTATTTGATTGGAGGGATTGGGCTTTAGTTTCCTGTTTTTGTTTTGTGTCAAGACCTTCTTCGGAAACCAGTTGCACCTGCCCCTGCTTTTTGGGAGCATTTTCCTCAAGGCTTTTCATAAGTTGTGCCTGGCGTTCTTTTGCTTCCTTCACAATCTGTTCCTGATTCTCCTGCGGAAATTCAGGAGCTTTTCTTTCCTGGGCGTAAATAAAGCAGCCAAGTGCTAGAAATGGGATGATATATAGTGATTTCATGGTAATTTTTATTTAACGTTAACTAAAACTTTTATTTTTCCTACCTCATTCTGACTGTAATCCTGAAGAGCTTTACCAATGACCTGACCCACTCTTACTTTTTCCGGATCTGCTTTCATGGCTACACCGGGTATTGATGAAGTAACCAGAATATCACCTCTCCTGATATTGCCTCCTTCCAGACAAACTTTAGTAGGAATCACGCCAATAACTCCCATTGGAACTTTGTCGGAAATATCGGTGTCGATATGTTCCTCAGTTAAAAGTACTCCCGGTTTGGTCGCATACACCCCCGCTACGAGAGTAGAGTAGGGTTCTGAAGATTTTTCCACCGTTCTGTCGGAATTTGTTGAAATGACCAGGATATCACCTGCTTCATATTCAGAAATATTTCCTTCGACATCGAAAACCTCTGCAACGTCAGCACCACTGTTTTGAGTTCCGCCATTGAAGAAACCTCTTCCTGCAGCATTGATACGGGCGACATTCGTTGTTCCCGGAGTTCCGGATTTGAAAACGGCAAGTGAACCACTACTATGGGTTTCAACAGTTAAAGCAGGATTCGTATTCGAAGTATTGTAATTAACGAACCTCGCAGGTCTTCCGTTACTGAAATTGGGAATCCAGGCATAAATTGCACTTCCGGTTCCGTCTGCTGTTGTTTCTACACCGTCTCCTCCGTTTGAGGCGTTCGCGGTGATACCATTTCCGTTTCCGTCTGCAATAGCGATTAAAGCGGGACCATTTCCGGCGGGATTACTTGAATGAAATAATCCTCCATATCCGCCGGTTCCTGAGGAAATTCCATAAATACCGGCTGTTCCAAAATTAGAAAACTGAGAATTTACTTCACCTTTCACAGCTGCTTTTGTTCCGGTTACCTTATCAACTTTAAAGTTTCCGGCAATACCGTTTCCTACTGTGGTTACTGTTATCGCATCACTCGTATTGTTTTCGTTGAAGATGTTAAATCTTCCTGCGCGTCCGGTAGAGAATGTAGGAACCCAGGCGTATAGTGCATTTCCTGCACCATCAATGTTGGTTTCTACACCATTTCCGTTTTTGCTTGCGTTGGCGGTGATGGCATTTCCGTTACCGTCCGTTATTGCTACCAGTGCAGGTCCGTTTCCGGATGTGTTGGATGCGTGGAAAAGCCCGGCAAAACCTCCTGTTCCTGATGAAATACCAAAGATTCCTGCCGCACCAAAGTTTCCGAATATGGTTTTCACCTCTCCTCTTACTGCCGCTCCCACACTGTTGGTATTATTCACAAGGAAAGATGCTGCATTTCCCTGTTTATTATCGGGAATATTTCCGTTCCCATTGGTTTCCACTTCGAAAGCATTAAAAAGATTTGTTGCATTGAAATTTTCAAAACGTCCTGCACGACCTGTACTGCTGTTAAGTCCGATCTGCCCTATAACTCCGATTCCGGTACCTGTCGTATTAGTCGCTACAAAACCTCTTACTCCATAGCCTCCGCCGTCATTTCTTCCCACTACAGCTCCTGCAATATCACTGGTGGTTCTTCCTACAACAGCTTCTCCGTTACCGTTGTTGTCACCTACGATTCCTGCGGAAGTCTGTGCACTGGTGATTCCATGCAAACCGAAGCCGGAGGTTGTGGAGCTTCTTACCCCAACTCCGTTTCCTGTAGTTGAAACATTAACTACTGTTCCGTTTCCTACAGTATTGGCAATGATTACATTATTGTTATTGGTATTATTATAAATGGAAAAATTAGCCGCAATCCCATTGTTACTGGTTGCATTCAGACCTGTTCCGGTATTGCTGTTTGCATAAACACCATAGCCGTTTGCACTGGCGTTTCCGTAAACCCCTAAACCATTAGGAGTAACTCCATATACTCCCCACCCGCTTCCGTCCTGACTACCATATACTCCCACACCTAAACCTCCTGTACCATTATTGATCCCGCGGACTCCTGAAGAAAAACCTCCGGGACCAGTGTTGTTTACAATACCTTTTATTGAGGAAATATTGGAAGAAGTCGTAGTATTGACCCCTTCTATAGAACTTCCGTCACCGTTATTAATAAGAGAGAATAATGTAGAAGCATTATTTAAAGTATTGGTATAAGGAAGAGTGAAGCCACCGCCTCCACCACCGGCTGATTTTGCATACATGGCGTAAGGAACACTCAGTAACTGGCTGGTTCCGGAAATAATATAATTGGTTCCTCCGGCAGGGTCGGTTTCTGTTTTTAAATAATAGCTTCCTGTAGACCAGTCGATTGTATTAAAAACACCGGTAAGAACCGTTCCTGAACCAATTTCCAGGCTCACAAGTCCATTAGCATTGGTATTTCCTGTCAGCCTTTCTGAATATACTGCTGCACCCGCCGGAGATCCCTGCAGAATGCTGACTCTTACTGCGACACTTTGATTGGGTACAAGCTGCCCCGAATTGTTTCGGATTACCGCCTGATAACTCATTTTTTCAGGAACCTGAGCTGATGCCCAAAAGACACCGAGCACAATTCCTATGGTGAATAAAAGTTTTTTCATGGTTGCTTATTTTTTAATGATTTTGAATATTTTGATGTCACGTCCTTCCTGATTTATTTTAATGATATACATCGCGGAAGGAAGATCAGAAAAATTGAGTTCGGATTTTGATTGGGTGATCTTATCCTGTCTGATCAGTTTTCCCTGAGCATCAAACAATTGGTAGTTTGAATCCCGATAGCTATTTGACGTAAAATCTAAATAGAGAAGGTCCCTAAAAGGATTTGGATATAGCAAAATTCCATTCTCGTTAGTGTCGGATTCGTTGACTGAAAGAGTTGTAATTTCAAAAGCTACCTGGACACCTTCCATCACTTCAGCATTAGCTCCCTTGTGTAAATAGTCAATCTGTCCTATGCTGTAAGAGCTTGAGCCGGTTCCTGTGGCATCGCCTCCTGAGGCTAAAACCGCCATTTGCGATTTCAGAAGTCCGGAAGAGGTCAAAAGCCAAAGAAAGAGGAGATAAGTAAATTTGATTTTCATATTAGGCTTATTAAATGGTTAAGAATAGTGGTGAAGTTTCTTTGGGGACACTAAATTACCACATAATAAAACCCGAAATTTTTAAAATAGATAAACGACGGAAATAATCGACCAACGACGTTTGAATGAAAACAGATTATGGCTCGAAAAAAGAAAGATTGTCTTTGTAAGCCCTTCCAATAGGGAGTTTTATTTGCTCCACAAGTTCTACTTCGTGGGTGTTCTTGCTTCTGATGAGATGTTTCGGAACGGCATAACTGCGGTGTATTCTTACAAAAGAATCAAAATAACTTTTATGAAGAATATTGCCGAGGGAATCTAAAATGCAATGTTTTCTTTCAGAGGTTACAATTCTTGTATAGTCTTTCAACGCTTCCAGATAGAGGATATCACTTACTTTGATCTGATAAACATTTCCACCTTCTTTGATCTTGATACAGTTTTCACCGATCAGGGCATCAAAACATTCACATTTTTCTTTCATCTCGAAAAAATCGAAAAGTTTTTGGATGGAATGATGGAAGCGTTCTGATTTTAAGGGTTTTGCAATGAAATCAAAAGTGTCAAGCTCAAAGGTTTCGATGGCATATTCACAATGAGAGCTTACAAAAATGCAGGCGGGGATTTTAAGGGCAAGTTTCCTGAATTCTATTCCATTCATTCCGGGAAGATCAATATCAAGAATTAAAAGATCTATGGGAAGATCAAGATAAGGAACGGCTTCTTCAGCCGTATGAAAGGATGCTACAATTTCAATATTCTCATATTGCTTGATGTAATGGTGAAGAACCAGCCTGTCCAGTTCATCATCATCAATAATCATACATCTAATATTGGTAATCATGATACGCCTGGAGTGTTAGTTTTTACTTAATTTTCTGTCGTAATAGATTAAAATTGGAATATCTATTCACTAAAGATAATAAAATTCTATAAATCAACCATGTTGATAGTTTAACATTAAATGAAATTTGCGGAGATTTCAGACTTTTTTTGCTTTTTATGGATAAAAATATTATCTTGTAAATCTCACAAAATACAGTTAGAATTTAATGTTAGAAAAGAAAGAACATCTTTATGAAAAAGCGGTCTTGGTAGGTTTGATTACAAAAGATCAGGACGAGGATAAGTTAAAAGAATATATGGATGAGTTGGAGTTTTTGGCCTATACTGCGGGAGCTACTGTAGAAAAAAGGTTTACCCAAAAATTATCACAGCCGGATTCCAGAACATTTGTAGGAAGCGGTAAAGCGGAAGAGATTAAAAATTATGTAAAGGAAAATGAAATAGGAACTGTAATTTTTGATGATGAACTCTCTCCATCACAGCTTAAAAATCTGGAAAGGGAGATGGAAGTTAAAATTCTCGACAGAACCAATCTTATTCTTGATATTTTTGCTCAGCGTGCACAAACCTCATACGCAAGAACACAGGTGGAACTGGCTCAGTATGAATACCTTTTACCCCGATTAACAAGAATGTGGACCCACTTGGAAAGACAGAGAGGGGGTATCGGGATGAGAGGACCGGGGGAAACGGAAATTGAAACCGACCGCCGTATCATCCGTGACAGGATCTCTTTGCTGAAAGAAAAGCTGAAAACCATTGATAAGCAAATGGCAACGCAAAGAAACAACAGAGGGAAAATGGTGCGTGTTGCTTTGGTGGGATATACCAATGTAGGGAAATCTACCTTGATGAATTCACTTTCCAAGTCTGAAGTGTTTGCAGAAAATAAACTCTTTGCCACATTGGATACTACCGTAAGAAAAGTGGTAATCGGGAATCTGCCATTTTTATTGACAGATACGGTAGGGTTTATCAGAAAATTGCCGACCCAATTGGTAGAATCGTTTAAATCTACTCTGGATGAGGTAAGAGAAGCCGATCTCCTGATCCATGTCGTAGATATTTCTCATGAAAGTTTTGAAGACCACATTGATTCTGTGAACCAGATTTTACAGGAAATTGATGCTCACAGAAAGCCGATGATTATGGTTTTCAATAAAATTGATGATTTCAGTTACGAGAAAAAGGATGAGGATGATCTGACTCCTTCAACGAAGAAAAATATTTCTCTGGATGAATGGAAGAAAACCTGGATGGCAAAATCCAAATATCCTACAGTTTTCATTTCTGCCTTAACGAAAGAGAATTTCCCTGAAATGAAGAGAATGATCTACGATGAGGTAATGAAGATCCATATCTCCAGATTTCCGTACAATGACTTCCTCTTTGAGTATTTTGATAACGACGACGAAGACAATAATTAATGAAAAACTACTTTTTCCTTATATTTTTTCTTTTTTCGGTTGGAGGATTCAGTCAGAAATTGAAACCGGACTTTAAAAGCATTGAGAAAAACCTCAAAAGCTCAAAATCTCCGTACAATTATGACAAACTGATCTTCAAATACAAGGGCTTTCCTAAATCTCTTGACAGTATAGAAGCCCAGCACCTGTACTACGGAAGAAATTTTGTTAAAAATAAAGTTTCCACGTCTGGTGATGAATTTAAAAATCTAGCGGAAACATTTAAAAATCAGAATTTCACCGACTGTATAAAGCAGGGGAAGATTCTGTATAACAAAGATCCTACTAATTTGGATGTTTTATTGATCCTGCTTCGGGCTTATGACAGTCAGAAAGACGGAAGCAATTTCACCCACCATCTTAGCCAGTTCAGATTATTAGCAGATGCCATTAAAAATTCCGGGGACGGGAAATCCGAAGAAACGGCTTATTGGGTCAATTCTGTCGGAGATGAATATATTCTGCTGAATATGCTGAGCATAGGAGAAGATTATAACAGGGGATCAAAGCCGGCGAAAGACGGAATGTTTGATATTTGGGAAAAAGATGACAACAAAATTTTTATTAAAGTACTTTATTTAAACTTTTCATTTTAAAAACTAATCGTGGAATTATATTATTCATTTTCAGCCTTAATTGTTTTAGCATCCATATTTGCATATCTTAATTACAGATTTCTTAAACTTCCGAGTACTATCGGGATCATGGTGATCGCTATTGTGGTTTCCATTTTTTTGGTTTCATTTGGAGAAACTGTTCTGCCGAAGACCTTCGGACATCTTAATAAATTAATGGGCAGCATCGACTTTACTGAAGTTCTGATGGGTGCAATGCTCAATTTCCTTCTCTTTGCAGGAGGAATTCATATTAATATTGACGATCTCAAGGAGCAGTTCATGCCTGTTGTCATATTTTCCACCGCCGGAGTGGTGATTTCCACTTTTTTGGTGGGACTGGGAGTTTATTATTTGTTGCCATTGGTAGGGCTCAAACTTCCGTTCATTTACTGTCTTGTTTTTGGAGCATTGATTTCACCAACAGATCCGGTTGCAGTACTGAGCGTCCTGAAGCAGGCCAATGTTTCAAAATCTTTGGAAACAAAAGTTGCGGGAGAATCTCTTTTCAATGACGGGATGGCGGTAGTAGTGTTTACAGTAGTACTCCAACTGGCAATAGGTAAAGATATAGACCTGAGTGCAGAAAGTATTATTTTATTATTAGGAAAAGAAGCAGGAGGCGGTTTGCTTTTGGGGGTTGTTCTGGGATGGGTGACTTCCAGGTTGATGCGTGAAGTAGACGATTATATTATTTCTGTACTGGTTACACTTTCCGTAGTAATGGGAGGATACCTTATTGCAAGACAAATGCATATTTCAGGACCATTAACGATGGTTGCGGCAGGTTTATTCATGGGGAACTTCAATGTGAAGTTCAATATGAAATCCGTGACTCAGGATTATCTTATCAAATTCTGGGAGCTTATTGACGAAATTCTGAATGCCGTATTGTTCTTATTCATCGGTTTCGAGCTTTTGATGATAAAAGATTTAAAGCATTATATGATTCCGGGATTGGTGGCAATTATCGTCGTTCTTTTAGCCAGATTTGTATCGATTTGGGGACCTACAAAATTCATGTCCTTCAAAACGAGATTCAGTCCGCAAACGGTAAAAGTGCTGGTTTGGGGAGGAATCAGGGGTGGAGTTTCCATTGCTTTGGCGATGTCTATTCCTAAAAGTGAATACAGTTCTGTTATTTTAAGTATTACTTATTGTGTGGTTGTGTTTTCAATTATTGTTCAGGGGCTTACCATTGCAAAAGTGGCGAATCCGAAACAAATTGCAAAAGAAGAAAAGGAGCAGGAAAGTGTTGCTTTAGATGAGGTTCAATAATCTTTTATTAAACAGGTGATTAGTTTGGTTAAAGAGATACAGGAAGCATTGGCGGTCTTATCCATTCCTGAAAAGGCAGCATTTTTCCCGAAATTTTTCAAAACAGGAAAAGGGGAATATGGTGAAGGAGATTTATTTTTGGGAGTTACGGTTCCCGACCAAAGATCAGTAGCCAAAGAATACTATTCAAAGATCTCAACGGAAGAGCTCAGTGAATTGCTTTCCTCGAATTATCATGAGCATAGATTAACGGCCATTTTCATGCTGGTTTCTAAATTTGAAAAAGCAAAATTTCCTGCCGTGAAAAAAGAGATTGTGGATTTTTACCTTAATCATTTACAGTATATCAACAACTGGGACATTGTGGATTCAAGCTGTTATAAAATTCTTGGGAGATATGCTTTTGAAAATCAACAGGAAGATCTTCTGAGAAAGCTTTCCGGATCTGATGAAATGTGGCATAAAAGAATTGCGGTAGTTGGAACCATGTATTATATTAAAAAAGGATCTTTTGATCTTACGAAAGAGTTTGTAACCCGAAATCTGAAACATCCTCATGATCTGATGCATAAAGCAAACGGCTGGCTGTTGAGAGAAATGGGAAATAAAAATGAAAAGGAACTGACCGGTTATCTCAATATCCATTACAAAGAAATGCCAAGAACGTGTCTGAGATATGCTATTGAAAAGTTGGATGAACCGGTAAGACAGGATTATTTAAAAGGCAGGATATAATGGATTGTTTCTTTTGGAAAACAGGGGTGCATTATTTTATGCATTTTATCTTTCCGATTTTCATTGCATTAATCTTTTATCGGGAAAACTGGAAAAAAGCTTCTTTTATATTATTGGCAACAATGTTGGTAGATCTGGATCATTTATTGGCCGATCCTGTATTTGATCCTTCGAGAAGTAGCGTAGGTTTTCACCTTTTACATTCCTACTATGCCATTGCGGTGTATTTTTTGATGCTGTTTTTTAAGGGAAATATCAGGATTATAGGCATCGGGCTTTTGTTCCACATGTTGACGGATTTCCAGGATTTTCACCTTTGGTGTCATTAAAATTTCATTAATATTTTCTTTTGATATTTGAAATCTTATAGATTATTTGTATTTTGTACAAGCTTATGAAGTTAAAAGAATTTTTGCATTATACCTATATAATCCCCGTATTAGCAGTACTTTATTACTTCTCCGGATTGATGGGGACAGGTGTTTTATACGATGTGATTGCAGGAATACTTCTTGCAGGAAGTGTTTTATCGGCAGTACATCACGCAGAAGTTGTTGCTCATAAAGTAGGAGAGCCATTCGGAACCATTATTTTGGCACTTTGTATTACCATCATTGAAGTTGCGCTGATCATTTCCCTTATGGTTGCCGGAGGAGATCAGGCTATTACATTAGCCAGAGACACGGTTTTTGCAGCCGTTATGCTGATCCTCAATGGAATTCTCGGGATTTGTATCTTAGTGGGAGGAGTAAAATACTACGAACAGTTTTTTGCCAGAACATCTGCAACCACTTATTTAGTAAGTATTGTTTCCATATTGATTTTGACACTTGTGCTTCCGAACTTCACCTCAAGTGTAAACGGACCATTTTATAATGAGGCCCAACTGATGTTTGTATCTATCGCCTGTGTTGTCATTTACGGAGTCTTCCTGATGGTTCAAACGGTGAGACATAGAAATTACTTCATCATTCCGGATGAACATCCTGAAGAAAATTATATTCCGTCTTTTACCAGAACCATTGTGAGTTTTGCTTTCCTTGTTTGTTGCCTTGGAATTGTTGTTTTAATGGCAAAAGGATTGTCTACAACCATTGAAGGGATGGTGCAGAGTCTCGGAGCTCCAAAATCTTTGGTAGGAGTTATTATTGCAGCACTTGTATTGCTTCCTGAAGGAGCAGCAGCGATCAGGGCAGCTAAAAACAATCAGATACAGTCCAGTCTTAATCTGGCACTTGGTTCCGCCTTAGCGAGTATAGGACTTACAATTCCGGCAGTATCTGCAGTGTGTATTATCTACAATATTCCTTTAGTACTGGGATTGGATAAAAAAGATATTATTCTTCTTTCCCTGTCCGTATTTATCGTGATGCTTTCATTAAGCAGGGGCAAAACAAATATTCTTTACGGAACCGTTTTGCTTGTAAACTTAGCAGCTTATATTTTTACCGTAATAGTTCCTTAACTAAGCCTTCTTGCCATTTCCATTTTATATGCCATTAGTTTGGCAATATTTTCGGCCTTATAGATGGCCATATCTGCATTTTCGCCCACGAAGTTTTCTTCAATGGTTTTCTTCCAAAGTTCGATCCATTTTTCAAAATGTTTCATTTCCATGGGTTTAATCTCATTGATGGGGAAATGTACCGCCATAGGATTTCCTTTATAGCTCATTTGCCCGAAAAGAATGGTTTCCCAAAAAGAATACATTTTCGGAAGGTGATGATCCCAGTTGACTTTGGCAATATCATTAAAGAAGAAACCGATCGTTTCGTCCTGAGTTACTTTTTGATAAAATGAATTGACAAGAAGTTCTATGTCTTCTCTTGATTCCAGTTTTTTCATACTCCAAAGTTACTTTAAAATCAATTTATAAAATCAATGGTCCGCTTGATAAATTTCATGAAAACAATATTTTATCTTTGCATTCTCTTATCAGAATGTGATTAAGATGTCATATTCTGTGGGAACAGGCGTATCATGAATTTAGAATTTTACAAAAAACAAGCTTTACAAAAGCAGAAAGAACATAAAAAATTTTTGGAAGGACTAAAGAAAAAACCTCCCAAAAACCTTGATTATGCAGTGCAGGAAGTCCACGAAGAAGTCTTTGAGAATATCAATTGTCTGCAATGTGCCAACTGCTGTAAAACAACCGGCCCATTATACACCGAAAAGGATATAGAACGTATTGCGAAATATCTCAGAATGAAACCAGCAGATTTTGAATCAAAGTTTCTGAGAGTGGATGAAGACAACGATAAAGTGCTCCAAAATCTCCCATGCTTTTTTCTGAATGATGATAATACCTGCTCTATATATGATGTAAGACCCAAAGCCTGCAGAGAATATCCGCATACAGACCGGAAAAAGATCTATCAGATTAATAACCTGATGATTAAAAATACAGTGATTTGCCCCGCTGCATTTGAATTTGTAGAACGGATTATGAAAAATTTAGGAAAATAGCGTACAATCCCAAATCGTCTTAAAGAATTATAAAGTACGTTAAAGTAAGTGTCTGAAACATAATTTAATAGAAAAAGAGTCGTTCTAAAAATGTTAAACAACCATTTAAAATATTAAAATTATGAAAAAGTTAATCTTAACAGCAGCGCTTACATTTGTCGGAGTAATCGCGGTCACTGCACAGGAAGCTCAACCTCAGAAACCGGTTGAAAACACTAATAACCAAACGACAACTCAACCTCAACAGCAGAATACACCAACCAGAACAGATTCGAGTGCTGCTACGCAAAATCAAAATGCAACGGCTACAGTAGACGTATCGGCCACTTCAACGGCAACGGATACAGCAGTAAAAGCAGATACCAATCTGGAAGCAACCCAACCGGCAGATGCGGTAAAAGATGAGAAAAAATCGAAAAAGAAAAAGTCGAAATAAAAAATGGAGTAGGTAGAAATGTGAATCCTGAAATAGTACTATTTCAGGATTTTTTATGATTAATTTCCTTAATTCTGAATTGTACAATGCTAATAATAAGTTCTGAAGGAAGACCTTCATTAATAGGAAACTGTACCGCACCTTTTGAGAATTTATATTTTCTCTTTATGAAATCATTTTCAAAGCGTACAATTGCTTCTGCCTCCGGATAAAGACCGATATGTTTCTTATAAGCTGCGAAGTAGACCAAAGGTTTGCCCTTATACCTGAAAGCAGGCATCTGATAGCCTATATACTCTTCAATTCCCGAATGCTGATCGTGAATAGTTCTTCTCAGATCATACAGCTTTTTTTGGACATCTTCCGGAAAGAGAAGAATATATTCATCAATAGTTTTGAAAGAACTTTCCATACTATAAAAATAAAAAAAGCATTGAATATCTCAATGCTTTCTCCTTTCACTTTTTACTTTTATCCCATTTTCCCGGGAACAGGCTATAAGAAAAAAGGTCGGGAATTTTCCCAACCTTTTATATGTTTTACACAACTCCCTGAGCTAACATGGCTTCTGCAACTTTCACGAAGCCTGCAATATTGGCTCCTTTTACATAGTTTACATAACCATCTTCTTCTTTTCCGTAGTCTCTACAAGCTTTGTGGATTCCGATCATGATCTCCTTCAATCTTGCGTCTACTTCTTCTGAAGACCAGTTCAGACGGATAGAGTTCTGAGTCATTTCTAACCCTGAAGTAGCTACACCACCTGCGTTAGAAGCCTTACCTGGAGAGAATAATACTTTGCTGTCTAGGAAATAGTTGATCGCGTCTAATGTAGAAGGCATATTTGCCGCTTCTGTTACACATACACATCCGTTTTCAACCAATTTCTTAGCATCTTCAAGGTCAAGTTCGTTTTGAGTTGCAGATGGGATCGCAACATCACACTTCACTTCCCAAGGACGTTTTCCAGCGTGGAATTCAGCAGAAGGGTATTTTTTAGCATAATCTTCAGCTCTGTTATTTCCAGAAGATCTAAGCTCTAATAAGTAATCGATTTTTTCACCATCGATACCGTCTTTATCATAGATATATCCGTCAGGTCCTGAAATAGTTACTACTTTTCCTCCTAATTCAGATACTTTTTTGATAACTCCCCAAGCTACGTTTCCGAAACCTGAAACAGTTACTGTTTTACCTTTGAAGTCTTGTCCGATTGTTTTAAGCATTTGCTCAGCGAAGTAAACAACTCCATATCCTGTAGCTTCAGGGCGGATCAATGAACCTCCGTAAGCAAGGCCTTTACCTGTAAGAACTCCGGTAAACTCATTTCTGATTTTCTTGTACTGACCGAATAAATATCCGATTTCTCTTGCTCCTACACCGATATCTCCCGCAGGAACGTCAGTTTCAGGACCGATATGTTTGCACATTTCTGTCATAAATGCTTGGCAGAAACGCATTACTTCCATATCAGATTTACCTTGAGGGTCAAAGTCTGAACCTCCTTTACCACCTCCCATTGGAAGAGTAGTCAAAGAGTTTTTAAATACCTGCTCGAACGCTAAGAATTTAAGAACTGATAAATTTACAGTAGGGTGGAAACGGATACCTCCTTTGTATGGACCGATCGCAGAGTTCATCTGAATTCTGAAACCTCTGTTTACCTGGATCTCTCCTTTGTCATCAACCCATGGAACTCTGAATATAATGATCCTCTCAGCTTCTGCCATTCTCTCTAGAAGCTTCATTCCGTTATATTCTTTCTTAGTAGCAATAAACGGAATTACAGTTACGGCAACTTCTTTCACCGCTTGTAAAAATTCCGGCTCGTTAGGATTCTTTGCTTCTATCTTCGCAATAAAGTCCTGAATTTTCTGCTCAATATTATATTGTTCCATATATTAAGGTTGAAATATTATTGCCAACAAATTTAATTTTTTTTTCAAGATTCACAACCCCTTAAATTATGTTTGCTGAAAATTCAATGATACAAATACATGTATTGGTAGATTGATGATTTATGCTCGTATTTTTATGAAAAATTAAATTTTATGTTTGAAATAATGCAATATTAAGAAATTGTTAATTTTCATATTGCTGTAAATTGCCTCCCGGAAAACGTTTTTACCATCCCCAAAAGCTCTAATTCTAAAATTATGGGTAATATTTTATGTGAAGGAAGCTGTATTTTTTCAGACAAATCATCCAACGAAATTTTAGGGTTTTCTGTAATTGTGATGTATATTAGTTCCTGATTTCCAGATAATTGAACTTTTGTCTCTGAATGTGAAAATAAGTCCCCGATTTTCTGTTCGTTTGGATTAAGTCCAAGCATTTCCACCAGATCCTGAAGAGAGGAAATAGCGATCGCTTTATTCTGAAAGATCAGCTTATTGCAACCCTGGCTGTAAGGATCTGTAATTTTTCCGGGCAATGCAAAAACATCTCTGTTATATTGATTGGCGTAGTTGGCTGTGCTTATGGAACCACCACCATATCCGGTTTCTACTATAACGGTTGAAGGAGATAGCCCTGCAATGATCCTGTTCCTTTGAATAAAATTTTCCCGGTCCGGCTTTCGGGAAGTATTAAATTCAGTAAACAGAGCTCCACCCTCTTCTAATATTTTTTCAGCAAGTTTTTTATTCTTTGATGGATACAATGTATGGAATCCATGTGCTAAAATAGCAATTGTAGGCGTTTGATAATGAATGGATTGTTCATGAACTTCCTTATCTGCCCCTAAAGCTAATCCGCTCACTGAAATGAATTGAGTAGCCCGAGTTTTTTCAAAAAAATCTTGTATGAATTGTTTTCCGTATGAAGTGATATTTCTGGTTCCTACAAAGCTTACTTTTTTCTTAGAATCATCAAAATTTCCTTTTTGATTCAAAATGGAGGGGGCATCATCACATTCATTCAGTAAATAGGG
>JAFAAJ010000002.1 GCA_023426625.1 Bacteroidota bacterium | reverse complement strand
GCCATTCCTGTTGCAAAAGAGTAACCTGCTTCAGCACCTTCCATTTTCACGATTTTATCGGTGAACTCCGTCACATTAGGATTGGAAAAACGACTGTATAGATTTTTAGATTTTTCTTCAGCAAAGCTTGACCTCATATCTTCCGCATCCTGAAAGATGAAACTGGAGGTAAGGTATAACGGCGCAGAATGCTCATCAAACTGGGTTCGTTCAGTCTGGGTTCTTATTGCCAATGTTTCGAAATTTTCCATATAGTTTAATTTGATCATTTAACAGTGTATCAGTTTAACAATGTAACAATGAGATTCTTCGCTTTGCTCAGAATGACAAATCTTTTATTAAACTGGTACATTGCTACATTGTTATATTAATTTTATTTGGTTTCACTTACTCTTAAAATATCTCCGAAGACGCCTCGCGCAGTCACTTGTGCTCCCGCTCCGGCTCCCATAATAACGATCGGGTTTTCGCCGTAACTTTCCGTATAGATCTCAAAAATAGAATCCGAACCTTTCAGTTGTCCTAATGCTGAACTTGCAGGGACAGAGATCAATTTCACATCCAGCTCACCTTTATCTTTCTGTAAATTTCCATGCAGGTCACCAACATATCGTAAAACGTGACCCTCTTTCTGATTTTCTTTGATTTTTTGATATTCTTCATCCAGCTCGTTCAATCGGGAAAGGAATTCCTGTTTTGAAACAGACAGCAGACTTTCCGGCACAAGATTCTGAATATTGATGTCATCAAATTCATTGATCAGATCTAATTCTCTCGCTAGAATCAACAGTTTTCTGGCGACATCATTTCCGGATAAGTCTTCTCTTGGATCCGGTTCTGTGTAGCCTTTTTCCAAAGCTTCATTGATGATCGTTGAAAACTTCTCATCTCTTAAAGAAAAATTATTGAATACATAGCTTAGTGTTCCTGAAAAAACTCCTTTGATCCTTGTAATATTCTCTCCTGAAAGATGTAAAAGCTTGATGGTATCTATTAATGGTAAACCAGCTCCCACATTGGTTTCATACAGGTAACGCCTGTTGTTTTTAGTCAACGTATATCTTAGTTTACGATATTCTTCAATTGGTAATGTATTGAAAATCTTATTGGAAGAAACCAAATCAAATCCGTTTTCAGCTAAGGCATGATAATTTTTAACGAAGTCTTTACTTGCCGTGTTATCTACAACGATCAGGTTTTCCAGTTGATTTTCTTTTGAAAAGCTGATCAGCGTATCTACATTGGAAGGGTTTTCTGCAACCAAAACCTCATTGCTCCAATTGTTGTCAAAACCTTTTTTATTGAAGGCTATTTTTTTGGAATTGGCTACAGCAACCACTTTCAGATCTATTTTTTTGCGTCTTCTGATCTCTTCCGAAGATTCCAACACCTGATTGATGAGGGTTTTCCCTACATTTCCATGTCCGATGATAGCCAGATGAACGGTTTTAGGCTTTTTGAAAATTTCAGATTCAATGATATTTTTTGCTTTTTCTCCCTGAGAAGAGGTGACTACAATATTCACTCTGTTTTCGCTTGCGATCTGATTCAAAAGCAACGGAAAAACATTGTTCCTTGCCAATTCTGCAAGAACTTTATTGAAATCCCCTGCAACAAATCCCAATACGGAAACATTATTTATACTATAAATCTGAGTAACTTTCCCTGATTTTCTTTCTGCTGCAAACTCCTCAATCAGGCAATTGACCGCTTTTTCAGAATCATTTTCGTGAACCAAAATCGAAATTCCGTTCTCAATCGCCTGTTGCGAAATCACTCCTACACTTATTCTTGCCAGTGTAAGTGCTTTAAAAATTCTTCCGTCCACTCCGATCTCGCCCAGGAAATCTTCTCCTTCGAATTTGATGATGGATCTGTTCTTTAAAAATTTTATTTCGTTAGCATTCTTCATCTTTCTACAAAATATCTTTTATGATGTTATTTAATTGTTCGTATTCCATTAAGAAGGCATCATGCCCATGTATTGACTGTATCTCATGATAGAAAACATTTTCTTTCATCTCTTTCAGCTTTTGGAAGCACATTCGGATTTCTGAAGCCGGAAAAAACAAATCGGAATCTACTGAGATCATGTGCATTCGTGTCTGTATTTTCTCCAGCATTTTTTCATCTGCATTGATGTTCATCAGTAAATGATTCATGAGTTTATATGCTTTTAAACTAAATCTCTCGTTTAATGTATTTCCGTGATAAACCAGCCAGTCTTCTGACTTCAGGCACTTCTTTTCAGGATCATATTTGTTTTGAAATCTATCATTGAGCGATTGAGGTGTCCTGTAACACAACATCGCATGGATTCTTGCTTTCTGTAAAGGTTCATCACTGCTGTTCAGTAAAAATTTCTGAACCAGACATTGTGCATGAAGCCAGTCGTGGGTTTTAGAATCACAGGCAACAGGGATAAAAACCTCAGCTAATTGCGGACGTTTTGCTAACATTTCCCATCCGATCCCACCCCCAAGAGAGCCACCGATAATGGCGTATACGTTTTGTATATTAAGAATTTCAAGTCCCTTCAAAAATATATTGGCAATATCTGAAGGGGTAAAATCTTCATAGTCATCAATTAAAAAATCATCATAGCCGTTTCCGGGAATATTGAAACACAGAACAGTATATTTATTTGTATCAACGACCTGATGTTCTCCAACCAGTTTTTTCCACCACCCTTTTTCTCCCGAAACATTGGAATTTCCGGTCAAAGCATGATTGATGAGTATGACAGGTGCAGTAAACAGGTCCTGCCCAAAAAGCTGATAGCTTAATGGGATATGATACTCCTTCCGAGAAGGGGATTGATACGAAAAATTAATATGTTTTAGTTCTGTTTTCAATTCTATTATATTTTATAACACAATTGAAAATGCCACAGGAAATGGCTGAAAAAGAACTTCAGTAAGTTATCTGTCCAAAAATTACTTGGTAGAACGTAGCACCTTCTTTACTCGCGCAAAGGGTTGCTAAGGTTTCACAGGGTCTATTCCCTCAACCTTTCTTGATAACATTTTCAATATTTGAATGAACGCTTGGCAAAGATAGTTTTTTTCTTTTAATTATTTAAAAAAATTTAATTTCTCAAGAAAAGCCTATGAATAAAGGGTTACGGAAGAACACTATAATTGACCCGTGTTTAAGGAATTGGAATTTTTTATCAAAAAAACTACCTTCGTAAGAGAAAATGATGAGATATGATTGCTGAAAAACAAAGATTACAAGATCCCAACTGGAAAAACTGGGGGCCTTATGTGAGTAACAGACAGTGGGGAAATGTACGCGAGGATTATAGTCCAAATGGCAATGCCTGGGGATATGCCAATCATGACAATGCCGAAAGCTATACCTACCGTTGGGGAGAAGAAGGAATTGCAGGGATATCGGACACCAAACAGCTTTTTTGTTTCGCACTTTCTTTTTGGAATAAAAGAGATAAAATAGTCAAAGAACGTTTTTTCGGATTGAGTAACCCTCAGGGAAATCACGGAGAAGACATTAAAGAGATTTTTTATTATCTGGATAACACACCTACGCATAGTTATATGAAAATGGTGTACAAATACCCTATCAATGAATTTCCTTATGAAGACCTTCTGACGGAAAACGGAAGGCGAAGTAAAAGGGAACCTGAGTATGAGATATTTGATACCGGGATCTTTGATAAGGATGAATATTTCGATATTTTTATTGAATACTGCAAAGCAGATGCTGATGATATTTTAGTACGAATCACGGTCTGTAACCGAAGTCTGACAGATGCTCCGATCGTGATCGCTCCAACCGCCTGGTTCAGAAATAACTGGAAATGGGGTTATAACACATACAAAGCTCAGATGAATGCTTCTTATGAAGGCTACATCGACATTAATCACGACAGTATTCCCATCAAAAAATTCTATTCACGAAATATTGGGGCACAAAGTGTTTTCTGTGACAATGAGACGAATGCTCCGAAATTATATGGAACTCCTTATTCGGGGAACAGTTATTTCAAAGATGGGATCAATGATCACATCATCTATGGAAGTAATACGGTAAATCCGGAAAAAAGAGGAACAAAGGCAGCATTTATCATTGATGAAACCATTGAAGCCGGACAGTCTAAAGTTTTTGAATTCAGATTATCTCCTCAGGAAACAGATGAACCTTTTGAGAATTTTGATGAGATCTTTAATGCAAGAATTACGGAAGCCAATGAATTTTACAGTGAAATTCAACAGGATATAACAACTGATGATGAGAAAAACGTTCAACGACAGGCTTTCGCAGGATTGCTTTGGAACAAACAGTTTTACCATTACAATGTTGGAAAGTGGCTGAAAGGAGATCCGAATTTTGAAGCGCCGAGAAATTTCAATGAATATGTAAGGAATACCGAGTGGAATCACCTTCACAATAAGGATATTATTTCTATGCCCGATAAATGGGAGTATCCATGGTATGCGACATGGGATCTTGCATTCCACTGTGTGCCTTTTGCTATTATTGATGCTGAATTTGCCAAAGGACAGCTCCTTTTGTTAACGAAAGAATGGTATATGCATCCCAACGGGCAGCTTCCTGCCTACGAATGGAATCTGAGCGACGTGAATCCTCCTGTACATGCATGGTCCTGCTTCAGGGTTTTTAAAATTGATGAAAAACAAAACGGCAAGCCGGATCTGCTATTCCTTGAAAAAGTTTTCCAGAAATTGCTCCTTAATTTCACCTGGTGGGTAAACCGAAAGGATAAAAACGGTAAAAATATTTTCGGAGGAGGATTCCTCGGGCTTGATAACATTGGTGCTTTTGACCGAAACATGATCCTGAAAGACGGACAGCATCTGGAACAGGCAGACGGAACAAGCTGGATGGCTATGTATGCCCTGAACATGATGCGTATCGCTATGGAATTAGCCCAATATTATCAGGTATATGAGGATATGGCAATCAAATTCTTTGAGCATTATCTGTACATTGCTGAAGCCATGGAAAACCTTGGTGAAGGCGTAAAAGGATTATGGAATGAAGAAGACGGCTTCTTCTACGATGTTTTACAGTTGGGTAATGGAGAAAGCGTGTCTTTACGACTAAGAAGTATTGTAGGCTTGATCCCGATGTTCGCTGTAGAGATCATTGATCATCGTTTATTAGAAAAGATGCCTAATTTCAGGGAAAGGATGGATTGGGTATTAAAAAATAAACCTGAACTCACCAAATTGGTTTCTCACTGGGAAGAGGAAGGTCACGGAAGAAAGCATTTGATGAGTATCCTTCGTAAAACGAGACTCACCAAAGTGTTATCCAGAATGCTTGACGAAAATGAGTTTTTAAGTTCGTATGGTATTCGTGCCATGTCTAAAGTGTATGAAGAGAATCCTTTTGTTTTCTCGGTTCACGGCAACGAAAATAAAGTGTATTATACGCCTGCAGAAAGTGACAGCAGAATGTTCGGAGGGAACAGCAACTGGAGAGGGCCGATCTGGTTCCCTATTAATTTTCTGATCGTGGAGAGTTTGCAACGTTTTCACTTCTATTACGGAAACAGTATGAAGGTGGAATTTCCTACCGGAAGTGGCGATAAGAAAAATCTGGCTGAAGTTGCCCAGAATATCAGCAACAGGCTTTGTTCTATTTTTCTAAAAGATGAGAATGGCGAAAGAGCTTTCAACGGTGGTAATGCCAAATTCAATTATGATGAATATTTCAGGGATTATATAACGTTCTATGAATATTTTCACGGTGATAACGGACGTGGTGTGGGAGCATCACATCAGACAGGATGGACAGCTACTGTTGCTAAATTAATGAAGCCAAAAATGACCATTTAACAGCATTTATTTAAATAATTACAATCTAACCACTGCGGAATAATTCTGTCGGTGGTTTTTTATTGTGACATCTTGAAAATTCCTTTATGCCCGAAAAGCCTTTTAATTCTACAAATTGGCAACCATATCAAACTACAAGGCAAATATTTTATACTAATTATCAAATATCATTGAATTATTTTCAACATAATACATATATTAGTACCACAAAAATTATTAAGTATTATATGAAACAAAAACTATTACCTCAATTATGCCTTGCATTTTGCAGCATATTCATCAATCAAATTAATGCCCAGGATTATCAGTCGATGCCTATTTCAAGTGGATTCACCGCTGATGTTATTGCCAACGGTATTGGGTCTTCCAGCTTATCTACCAACAATGATGTTGACGGAGTAAGTTTTGCTTTTATTTCTAAAGATTTCCAGCTTACGTCTTCCAGCACACCTTTAACTTATGGTTTACCTGTGAATGGAATTATTAATTCTGTAGTAGCCTCTACTCCGGGACTGAGCTATCAACTTGCCTCTTATTCCGGCAATAATTCTTTAAGGCTTCAAAACGCCAATGACAACGGAACACTCATGTTCACTACCCCAATTCCTGCATTGAGCCTGTACATGCTGGCTACAGGAGGAAGTGGTGCCTGTACGGTAGATGTGGATGTAAATTTCACGGATAATACGTCCCAGACGTTTACCGGAATTAATATTTCAGACTGGTACGGAGGAAGCAATTATGCTATCCAGGGTATCGGGAGGATCAATATCACCAATGATGTTCTGGAAACAGGAGGCGGAACAAATCCGAGACTTTATCAGATCCCTTTAGCAATTAGTGCTTCCAACCAATCCAAACCTGTTAAAAGTATAACGGTAACTAAAACCGGCACCGGTGGTATCCCAAATATTTTTGCTGTTTCGGCAGATGCCTATTCTGCATGCCCATCCCCTACGAGTATTACTTATACTTCTAATGTGGATGGCGCCACATTAAACTGGGCTGCTTCTGCAGCCTCACCTTCTGCGGGTTATGATTACTACTACAATTCTTCACCCACTGCACCTACTTCGACTACAACTCCTACAGGAAATGTATCAGGAACAACGGTTACAATCAGTGGCTTACCTACGGGACAGACTTATTACTTCTGGGTAAGAGCCAACTGCGGTTCTTCACAAGGTTTCTGGAAAATGAAAGAATTTACAACCGGACAGATTTCCGCAACCTATACTTCTGGAGATATCAATACGATGTATAACAGTGGTACACCGGACATCACTGCCACGACAAACTGCCCCGGAACTCTTACGTTAAATGTTCCTGCTGGATATAAAATAAAATCTACAGATGTTGCATACACCATGAGTACCGCTTCAAACGGATGGATGTCTGAACAGAGAAGTTTATTGGTATGTACTACCAATGGAACATCCGAGTCTTCAATTTCTTCAGGTTCGGGTTCTACACAAGGAACTTATTCTTATAACAGAACAGGACTTATGATTGCGAATGCGCTTACAGGAAGTGTGAACTTTGAATTGAGAGCATGGAGAACATACGGAGGTTCTGATTGCAGTGCGGATTATAACTTAGTAGACAACAACTCGTGGAGAGTAACCGCAACTTTAGAACCGGTAGCTTTGGCTGTAAATGAAATAACCAAGGAAAAAGAAAGACTGGTCTCTCCAAATCCTTTCCAGGAAACCCTTAATATTGAAAACAAAGGAGATGTGAAACAGGTTACTATTACCGATTTTTCAGGAGTTACGGTGAAAATCATTAACGATCCTGCTTCCCAACTTCATTTGGGTGACCTTAAATCAGGAATGTATATATTGACATTAACGATGAAAGACGGAACTTCGAAGAATACAAAAATCATTAAAAGATAAGTTATATCTTAACTAACAAGCCGGAAATATCCGGCTTGTTTTATTTTTAATCTGCTTTTTCTCCGTTCACGAAGACTTCGTAGCCGATTTCTACTGTAGGTTCCAGTGTTTTGGAAACGGAACAATATTTTTCAAATGATAATTGAGCTGCTTTCAGTGCTTTTTTAGGATCAAGGCTTCCTTCCAGAAAAAATTTAACGTTCACCGATTTAAAAGGTTTTGCATCATCCACAGGAATTCTTTCTCCTTCTACTTCTGCTTTAAAATCCGTGATTTCCTGTCTCTGCTTTTTTAAAATTGAAACCAGATCTATTCCGCTGCATCCTGCAACTGCCATCAGAACACTTTCCATAGGCGACACCCCTTTTGCTCTCGGTTGGGAAGTATTATCCAACAGGATCGAATTTCCCTGAGCATTGGTACATTCAAATAAAAAGTCGTCGTTGATTCTGTTTAATGTTATTTTCATTACTGCTTGTTCGTTTTACAAATTTATAAAATCCCTCTGGCTTTTATTTCCAGATATTTATTGATCACCTCTATATTTAAGTTTTCAGGAAGGGTATAAATGGTGTAAATACCATATTTACGGAGTTCCTGGATGATCAGCTTCTTTTCAAACTCAAATTTCTCAGCGATAATTTCATCATAAATTTCCTGCATACTTTCAGGGTTTTTATGAATGAGGGTCTGTAATTCGGAGTTCTTGAAAAACACCACTACCAACAAATGGTTTTTGGCAATTCCCCGAAGGTATTTCATTTGCCTGTTCAGCCCGTCAAGTGTTTCAAAATTGGTAAGCAGAAGGATAAGACTCCGTTGGTTAACTGAATATTTTACATCCTGATATAGCCGGTTAAAATCGCTTTCAAAGAAATTGGTTTTAATATTATAAAGAGCTTCAGAGATCTTTTTAAGCTGTCCAGATTTGTTATCTGCCGCAATTTTGTTTTCTGTCTTTTTTGAAAAAGTCATCATTCCTGCCCGATCGCCTTTTTTCAAAATTATATGGGACAAAGCCATGGTTGCATTGATTGAATAATCAAGAAGGCTCAATCCATTGAACGGCATTTTCATGGTTCTTCCGGTATCGATCAGCATAAAGATCCGTTGCGATTTTTCATCCTGGAACTGATTGACCATTAATCGGTTCGTTTTAGAAGTTGCTTTCCAGTTGATCGTTCTGATATCATCTCCGGGAACATAGTCTTTGATCTGCTCAAATTCCATCGTATGACCAATCTTTCTTATTTTTTTGATCCCTCCTAATAAAAATTCATTCTGAAGAGCCATCAGTTCGTATTTTCTAAGATGGATGAATGACGGATAAGAAGGCAACATCGCGTCTTTCTGAAAGCTGAATCTCTTGGAAACAAATCCTATAGGTGATGAAACATATATATTCAATGCTCCGAAATGGTATTCTCCTCTTTCTTTAGGTTCTAAAACATATTGAAAATAGGTATTCTTCGCAGGCTTGATCTGCTTTTTTATTAAGAAGTCCCTTTTCTGAAACTGAAACGGAATTTCATCGATTACTTTTACATCAACTGTAAAATTGTAGTTGTTTTTAATATCAATTTTAATGGGATTTTCATCTCCATTTGAAAGTTTCTCAGGAAGGATACGCTGTGCTGAAATCCCATTCTTCTGATTGAACATCAGGAGATAATCAACCATTATTGTAAGAAAACAAAGTAATAATATTGTATGAGCCACCCACATCAGAACCGGAAAGAAAAACGCAAAAGCATAAAGCATTCCCACTCCAATAAGTGTGAAGAAAAAACGATTATTGATGTATAGGTTTTTCATTTCAATGATGTGAGTTTTGCTAAAACTTTTATTCAGGTTTCGTCCAGAACAGGCTAGGGTTATTGGTTTTATAGTAAGTGAACTGTACTCCGGTTTCGTTATTTATAACGGCTTTTTTCTGTGGTTCTTGCTCTATTCCGTCAAGCGGAAGAAGTTCTACATATTCAACGCTCTTTCCTTTTTTCCAGGTTTCAGAGTTGTATTCGCTTACTACTGGTGTCTGCAAACGGTATAGATTTTTCGCCATATAGTTTTCCAGATACCCTTCTTTTGTCTGCAGGGTATTTCGGTTCCAGTTAGCATCTGCATTTAAAACCAACGGCAATCCTTTCACCAATCTTTCTCTTACTTCCTCAATACCTAATAAATTTCCTTTATCATCCATTACATAGGCATCAAAAGTAGGATCTATCCATATCCATTTTTCCAGTTCATTACTGTATACCATATTGATTACGTGGCAATCATCAAATTCAGTTTCTTTAGGCATACAGGTAATATGCCTTGATTTTATTCCCATTGACAGGTAACATTCGTTCAGGATTGTTGCTAACATTCTGCAATTCACGCCTCTGTTTTCTGCTTTGCAAATTTTAATGAGATCGATTGCATTTTTTAAGGTTGGATTATCACTGTTACCATCATGCTTTACAAGATTATGCACCCAATGCATCATGTTGAAAATTTTGGACAGTTCACTTCCGTTACCGGCAACAGAATCCAGTTTCAGATCTGTTCTTATTCTTTTAAGGTCTGCATTATCCTGAGATTGGTAGGCAAATTTTGGAATAAAACGTTTATCTGATCTATTATATTTTCCCGCTCCTTTCAGAATATCCAATCTTGAAGGCTGGTATTTTATCTGTGTTCTTGCTGAATCTTTTCCATTTAGCAATACAATAAAATCATACTTGCCGATTTTAGGATCAATCCTGAATGATATTGAATCTATATCTGTGTAAAAAGTAACTTTTTTGGCTGATGTTGTATATACGTCCAATTTTTCCTCCGGGACAATACGCCATGAGTTTTTTCTTAAGTTTCCATCGTTCCTGATATCAACATTAACCGAATTCGCTTTGATAACGGGCAATTTCTTTTGTGCAGTAACGGACTGCCCCAGTATAACAAAAACGAATAAAATGATAATTTTGATTCCTTTCATCTTGCTAAACAATTATCTTGGTATTTCTATTCCTTCTAAAATTTGTCTGACAATCTCATCGGCTGTTAAGCCTTCCATTTCTCTTTCCGGCGAAACGATAACTCTGTGTCTTAAAACGGCATAGCTTGCTTCTTTAATGTCTTCCGGCGTTACAAAATCTCTTCCTCTTAATGCTGCGAAAGCTTTGGATGCTGTAAGCAATGCCAAACTTGCCCTTGGTGAAGCCCCCAGATACAGGAATTGGTTTTCTCTTGTATTGACAATGATTTTAGCAATATATTCCATTAAATGGGCTTCAACAATGATTTCTTTTACCAAATGCTGGTAGTTTTTCAACTGCTGAGCAGTGATCACACGGTTTACGGCTTCGGTTTTATCTTCGGTTTTGCTTTCGTGCTGATTTTTAATAATAGCGATCTCCTGTTGCAGATCAGGATAATTCACGTTTATTTTAAATAGGAAACGATCCAACTGAGCTTCTGGAAGTCTGTAAGTTCCTTCATGCTCGATCGGGTTTTGTGTAGCCACAACCAGGAAAGGCTCTTCCATCTGGTAACGGATTCCGTCCATCGTGATCTGTCTTTCTTCCATGACCTCGAATAATGCAGCCTGTGTTTTTGCCGGCGATCTGTTAATCTCATCAATCAGAATAAAATTCGAGAAAATCGGTCCTTTTTTAAATTCAAATTCTGAGTTTTTCACATTGAAAACGGATGTCCCTAAAATATCTGAAGGCATGAGGTCGGGCGTAAACTGGATTCTGCTGAACCCTACATCAATGGTTTTAGCCAGAAGTTTTGCGGTAATGGTTTTAGCAACTCCCGGAACACCTTCGATCAAAACGTGTCCATTCGATAAAAGTGCCGCCAAAAGATGCTCGACCATACTTTCCTGACCAACGATCACTTTCGCAATTTCGAATTTTACTTTTTCCAGGCTTGTACGAAGTTCGGTCATATCTATTCTTGACTCAAACCCGCTTTCTTTTTGATCGGGTTCTGTCGATACCTGATTTTCTATATTTTCAAAATTTTCCGTGTTTTCCATATTTTTTATTTTAGCAATATCAATGTAGCAGCTTAGCTATCGTTACACTGTTATTTTTAGGTTACATTTTAATTATTTCATCCAACAATTTGTTCATTCTAACAAGATCTTCTTTCATCACACTTGCGTATGGATCCTGTGCTTTTTTGATAAGGACAACTGCTTCATCGATCATTTCAGACGGCTTTCCTGTTTTCAGTTGAAGTTTTTTAGCAAATTCTTCATCTAAATTCTGGGTATCAATCAGGAGATCCATTCTTACTTTATTGAGGAAATACTGAGCTTTTTTAGCCATCATATCATGAAAATCACCTTCCTGCATATAAAGATTTCCTATACTTTTCACAAAATCTGCTGAAGTGTTTTTTAAAGGATCTATGACGGGAACGATGCGCTGTTTTCTTTTAACATTGAAAAATACAAACAGAAGCAATCCTCCTAAAAACACCCACCAAGCATATTTCAAGGCTGGCTTTGAAAGGATAAACCTCATCGGAGATTTTGAAACTTTCATGTTACTTTCTACAAACCAAAGCGTTTCTTTATCCTCAAGATAGGAAAAAACATCCTGTGCATATTTTGTATTCCCAGTTTTAAGGAGATAATAATTGGTAAGAAAAAGCGGCTCGGAGTGTACATATATATTTCCTTCCCCGAATTTTACTTTAATAAAGTTAGCCTGATCTTCATTATTTTTTTCAACAGTTTTCCCTAAAACTTCAACGCCGGGTTTAATGAAGGTAAATCCTCTTCCTGAGGGGAATTTACCCAGCTTAATAAAATCGTTCTGATATTTTTTGTCGGTTAGTTTCAATACATTTTGCTCTTCAAAAGACAGTTGGGAATCGTAATAACCGATGCTGTCTGAAATTTCTTTCGGAATATCACTTACAATAAGCATAGCATCCGAACCTCCGGAAACCTGATCCATTATTTTGATCCAGGACTCCGTATCCAGCCTGTTTTCGATGATTAAAATATTATGTTTTCCTTTTTTGTACTGATCATAGTAGTCATAAGGTGTCTGATCGATTCTTTTAAGGTTGTTTTTAAAAAGATTATTCGCTTCTTCATTGAATACAAATAACCCGAAAGGCGATTTTTCATTTACATTAAAATTCTTGCGCCAGTCCGTCACCTCTGTTTTATTAACTTCAAGCAATGCCAATATCACCATAATAATGATGAAGATAAGAGCATATATTTTGAAAGTTTTATTCATTTTTTTATTGATTACGGTTTGAATGATCGATATTGATTTTTAAATTTCAGATAAGCCTGCTCATCAATTTTAAATTCTCCATACCAAACATAATCGAAGATATAGGACAGGTTGAAAAATTCATCTTTTAAATGAATGGCTTTCAATTCTGCAACATAATCTTTATTCGTTTTTTCAGGATTCCAGATAATAAGTTTTTTATCGCTTAGCTTTTTGAGGATAAACAGGAATTGGTAACGAACTGCTGAACGGTAATCTCCACTCCTTTCAAATCCGGCAATGCTTTCCGGAAAATTGATCTCATGGATATTTTCATGGAGTTCCTCATCATTAATGGCAACTTTTTTATCTTTTTTTCCAAAGATGAAGCTTCCATCTTTTCCTGCGATATATTTTACGATGAAATACAGGAGAAAACCGACAACAAGAATAGCAAACAACCGGATTAAGATTTTTGCAACATCCATTGAATTCACGAATGCTGTTTTTCCAAAAATAGCTTCCATAAGCTGATTGATCTTCCGCATTAACTTCTGTCCGAAAGATTCCCGTGGTTTGGAAGTGGAATAGTCAAATTCTTCCCCTTTGTATTTCGCCTGAAACTTTTCTTTGAAGTTTTTTGGGTGAACGGTATTTTCAGAAACCGGATTTTTTTTCAACACGGAATCTGCACGGTACATATTTCTGTAATGTCCCGTACTCAAAGTGTCTACTGATACATATTCCTCTATTCCTATTGCAGTGGTATCTTGCGCCCACACTGATCCTGAACAGAAAAAAAGAAATAAAAAAACAAGAATTTTATTCATTAATCCCAATGGTTTCGATTTCTGCTAATCCTACTTTCTGGTGAAGATCGGTTCTGCTGTCATAATACATGAGTCCTGTATTCACATAAAGTAAATTCGCCAGAAAAAGTGAAACTATTGTTGAAATCCCTGAAATGATAAAAAATATTATCCCGGCTGTTCCTTCAAATGGATTTTGCTCAAAATTCCCGTCCGTTGGTGTCGTGAGGATTGCTCCCTGGAAGTACAGCATAGGAATGAATGAAAATATGGTTGAAATCACATATAAAATAAGGATGACGATCACAGTAGCACCCCAATATTTCCAGAAAGGAGACTTTTCCTTGCCATTCGGGTAAGAAAACTGAGCTCTTATGGCATAACTGAGACTTTCAAAGAACCCTCTTTTTGTATTGAAATAATCAAACATTAAGAAATTGAGCATATTGAAAATAACAGGTATAAAAAACAGAAACAGGAAGAAGCCTATAATGATGAACATCAGAAAAGCCGAGATGCCAAGAACAACAAACATCAACGGAATTATTATAAACACAACTCCTAAGCAAAGGATGAAAATCTTTCCTAAATTATTTTTAAAATCACCAAGGATCTGATCTGTTCCTATTTTTGTTTCTCCCTGTGAAATTCTTTTCATATAAAATACCGGGTACAGATAATTGATAATCATCAAAGCCAGGTAAAGAATAAATGTGAGTATTCCTGTCGCAATCAACATCCCAAAATTATCCTGAAAATAGCTTTCAAAATAATAAGACTGTCCCGCAAGATTTGAACTGAATATCTGCGAGAAAATTTCTCCGAACCCGAACATGATCACCACAACCAGTAAGATCAGCAAAAGCCCGTTGATTAAAATATAATTCTTGAAATAATTTTTTCCGTATAACTTGAAAAAAGTAAAACTATCACTTATGAAAGTTCCGAAATCTCTTTTCTTATAAAATTGCATCATTGTTTTGGTTATTAATTTTTTTGTTAACAATTGAAGGGTATACAAAAT
>JAFAAJ010000331.1 GCA_023426625.1 Bacteroidota bacterium | reverse complement strand
GCCATACGCCTCATAAACTTCCCCTTATCCTTTGGTTTCCATTGAGAAGAGTTGATTCTCTGTTCCAGTCTTTTTCCGTCTGTTCCGGTTAAATATTTTGAAAATGCACCTTCAAGTCCGGCTTTGTATTCTCCGTTATCCATCCCGATGGTTCCGGCACCAATCTCTGAAGTAGCCAATTCTCTTTTGTAATTCCTGTCTACAATGAAACCTCCTTTGTTTTTACCTTTTTTGAAGATCGGAAATTTTCTGATCCTGTCGTACTCATCAAAATCCAGTCCTTTTACCAGAGCGTAGTATTGATTTTTCTTTTTTCTCTGTTCGTCAAATCTTTTTCTGAATTCTCCCCTTGATTTTCCGAACATTTTGCTCAAAGAATCTGTTAAAGCTCCGATATTGTTGGAGTAAACAGTATCTTTCATGGTTTTGAAATCAAGATAGATATCATAACGCATTACTGTGGTTGCCAGAATGGAGCCGTCTGAAGCATACAAATTTCCACGAGCGGCTTTTAAGGTAGCTTCGCGGTAATTCTTATTGATATAATCGTCTTTGATTTCCTGTACATTGGTGTTCTGAAGAATGACAATCCTTCCTAAAAACATGACAAATACGCACAAAGCCACCACTGCAAAGAGGTAGCCCCATCTCAACGTTTTTTTACGTTTGTTATCGTATTCATTTTGCTTTTGCATCTGTACTATCTAATTTTATTAGCAGTTTGTGAGGATGGTTTTCCAATGTCATTAAGGAATCTTCCGCCACCTCTTTTCCTAACTCTGATTCCATTTTCACCTTGATCAGTTTACTTTGTGCATAAGCGTTTCTCGATTTATATTCTTCTGTTTCTTCTTTTAAAGCATTGACGATCTTGATCTTTTTATTTACCAAATGGTTACTGTAGATCATGGCCATCATTAGGACAAACAACAGTAAGAAATACTTGTAATGTATTTTTACTTCATCACGGTTCAGGAAATTTCCTTTTATAATGTCTATAAAAGTGAGTTTCTTCTGAGGGCGATATGTTGTTTTTTTTGCCAATGTACTGTTGCTGGTTGAAAGTTGTTGGTTGACAGTTAATTATTATCAATCATCAAATATCATTTATATTTTGATTCCTGTTCTCATTTTTGCACTCCTTGCCCTGGAGTTTTCCTCAATTTCCTTGTCATTCGGAATGATTGCTTTGCTCTTCATGAGTTCAAAAGCTTTTTTATAATTTCCATAGATGTCTCTTTCCGGTTCGCCTTCGAACATACCATTCTTTAAGAATCTTTTTACCAGACGGTCTTCCAAAGAGTGGTAAGAGATCACAACCAGTCTTCCTCCGGGTTTTAAAACTTTATAAGCCTGAACAAGCATTTCCTTCAAAACTTCGAGTTCCTGATTCACTTCAATTCTTATAGCCTGAAAAAGTTGGGCATAGAACTTATTTACTTTATGAGGAGGGATATAACTGAAAAGTTTTTTAAGATCCTCTGTGGTTTCTATGCTTTTTGATTTTCTGTGATGAACGATGTCTCGTGCCAGTTTTCTCGCTTCTCTTAATTCTCCATAGTGGTAAAAAATGTCAGCCAGCTCTTCCTCTTCATATTCATTGATCACTCTTTTGGCATCAAGACTCTGCATAACGTTCATTCTCATGTCCAATGGCGCATTGCTTCGGGTAGAGAATCCTCTTTCCGCTTCATCGAACTGATGTGATGATACCCCAAGGTCGGCAAGAATCCCATCTACCTCAGAAACTCCATACATCAATAAGGAGTTTTCTAAGAATCTGAAATTCTGATTAACCAGAGTGAATCTGGGGTCATCGATGGTGTTTTTAAGCGCGTCCAGGTCCTGATCAAAACTGAATAGCCTTCCTTTGTCGGAAAGTCTGTTCAGGATTTCTCTTGAATGGCCGCCTCCACCAAATGTGCAGTCCACATATGTTCCGTCTGGATTTGTCACCAAATCATCAACACTCTGCTTCAACAAAACGGGATTATGATACATGCTTTTAATTTGTGTTTCGCTATAATCTAGCGTATGTTATTCTTCTTCGAATGAACCCATCACATCTTCGGCGAGGCTTGCAAAATCGGCTTCATTGGTAGAAATTACCCTTTCATAGGCATCTTTATCCCAGATTTCAAAGAGTTCTCCTGAACTTGTGATCACAATATCTTTCTGAAGATTTGCGAAGTGGGTGAGATCTTTGGAGATCTGTAATCTGCCTGCATTATCCAATTCTACTGTTTTTACACCTGCCGTAAACATTCTTATGAAATCAGCATTCTTTTTAATGAATCTGTTTAGTTTATTAATTTTGTCCATCAGTTTATCCCATGCTTTCATAGGGTAGACTTCCAGACAAGGTTGGAACACGGAGCGTTTGACCACAAAAGCCTTGTCTTCAAAGTTCTCCATCTGCCTGATCAGGGATGAAGGCACCTTTAAGCGACCTTTGTCGTCTATTTTGCACTCATATGTTCCAATGAAATTCTTCATTTGGGACAAATTTATATAATTATTTCCAAAATTTCCCACTTTTTCCCACTTTTTGACTTAATGTTAATAAGTTTTGCCTGGTTGTACGAATTGAAGGGTAAGTTGTTGATATTTTGAAAGTTGAATGGTTTGTTATTTATGCCATAATAAAAAGGATTTGAAAAAAATTAAGGAAAAGGACTTTATTCTATTATTTTTATTTTAAATTAGAGATATCAAAATATTTTTGAGGTTTAATTTGTATTTTTGCAGGGCTTTATTAAAGCAGTTATATGATATTTACAAAAAAAGAAAAGAAATATACCTTTATAGAGGCAGGGGAAGGACATCCACTGGTGTTATTACATGGGTTGATGGGCGGATTAAGTAATTTCGACAAAATGGTAAATTTTTTTTCAGAGAAAGGATTTAAGGTATACGTGCCTCAATTGCCGATCTACGATTTACCGGTACTTAATACTAATCTTACTACTCTCGCGAAATACATCATAAAATTTATAGAAAGCCATATTTCCGGTCCTGTCACTATTGTCGGAAATTCTATGGGAGGGCATATAGGGCTTATTCTTACCCTGGCCAGACCGGATCTTGTGAAAAATCTTGTTTTGACGGGAAGTTCTGGATTATATGAAAGAACTTTCGGGGACAGTTTTCCAAGAAAAAATGACAGATCTTATATAAGGAAGAAAACAGAAGAGGTTTTTTATGATCCTGCAATTGCTACAGAAGATCTTGTAGACGAGGTTTTCAATGTGGTGAATGACAGAATGAAGGGAATAAAAACCGTTATGTTGGCCAGAAGCGCCATCAAACATAATATGCTGAATGATTTGCCTAAAATAAAATGCCCTACTTGTCTGATCTGGGGAAAACAGGATAATGTAACACCTCCAGAAGTGGCGGAAGATATGCATAAATTTATCCCGAATTCAGATTTGTTCTGGATCGATAAATGCGGTCATGCTGCAATGATGGAAAAACCAGATGAATTCAATGAAATTCTTTACAGCTGGTTAAAGGATAAAGTATAAAAAGTTATAGGTTGAAAGTTATGAGTTTTTACAGAATGGCTTTTAAAAAAACTTTTTCTCAAATTAAACAACCATTAAGAATTCTTAATGGTTTATTTTTCTAAAACAGTCAAAAAAATGGTTATTAAAACAGCAAATTTTGTAAAGAGTAGTGGAAAATGGCAGGATTGTCCGGAACCCACAATTCCTGAATATGCTTTTATAGGAAGATCCAATGTCGGAAAATCATCGCTGATCAATGCTATGATGAACCATAAGGATCTGGCTAAAACATCACAGACGCCGGGGAAAACTCAGCTTATTAACCATTTTTTAGTGAATGAAAACTGGTATCTGACCGATTTGCCTGGATATGGATATGCCAAAGTTTCCAAATCGATCAGAAAAGATTTTGAGAAATTGATCACCAACTATATTTTGAACAGAAGAAATCTGGTTAATCTTTTCGTTTTGATAGATGTAAGACATAACCCTCAAAAGATAGATCTGGAATTCATCCAATGGTGCGGGGAAAGCGGAGTTCCTTTTTCTATTGTATTTACAAAAGCAGATAAGCTGAAGCCGAATGTTGTGGTGAAAAATGTTGAGAATTACAAAGCCGAACTTCATAAAACCTGGGAAGATCTTCCTGAATTGTATATTACTTCTGCTGAAAAGAAAGAAGGTTGCGAAGAGATTCTGAATTTTATTGAAAAGACCAACGATTTTTTAACTAATAATAATGTAAACTTTGATGAATAGCATTATATGGAAAATCAAAACATTTGAGGAATTCACTGTTCCTGAGCTGTATCAGGTTTTGAAAGCCCGTGTAGATGTTTTTGTTGTGGAGCAGAACTGTCCTTATCCGGATCTTGATGATTATGATCAAAAAGCGCTACATCTTTGGGCGGAAGAAAGGGGGAAAGTGTTGGCGTATTGCAGAATTTTCAATAAAGGTATTAAATACCTGGAAGCTTCTATAGGCAGAGTTTTAACGACGGAAAAGGCGAGAGGTAAAAGCTTAGGAAAACAGCTGTTACAATACGCTGTTGAAACCATAGAAAATAGATTTCATACCTCGGAGATCAGAATTTCGGCTCAGGATTATTTATTAGAATTTTATAGTGGTTTTGGCTTTGAAGATACCGGAAAAAAATATCTGGAAGATGATATTCCGCATACGGAAATGTTCAGAAAATAAAAAAGCGAAGAGATAATCTTCGCTTTTCTTGTAAAATATGGTTAAATGTTTTTAGTTTTCATTCGCAATTGCTTTTAGAATAATAGGTTCCAGATTAGACGGCAGATCGGCAGATCTTATCTGATACTTTCTGATCCCCATTTCTTTAATATTCTATAGGAAGCTTAAAAATACCGGCAAAACAGCATAGTGCACAAAAGATAAAGAAAGGTTTCATTACTCCTGGTTTAAAATCCACTATTTGGATTGTATTGATACCTAAATTTATCTTCAGACATAAAGATAAAAAAGAAGAAATCTAAGCAGGCAATAAGTGAAGGAATTAAAGTCCAGCAAAATAAGAGATAGAGTAGACCTCTTTTATTTTGTCCTAAATAAAACCTGTGAATACCGAGCCCTCCTAAAAAAAGAGCCAGCATGGCTGTGATAAATTTTGATTTCATATCCTAAACTCTTGATAAAATTTCATTCTTTTTAATTTCAAATTCTTCGGGAGAGATAATTCCGTTTTCCATTAATCCTTTAAGCTTTTGTAAAACAGCAAATGGATCTTCGGTTTCAATCAGTTGAGGTTGATTTTGTTGGGGTTGTGTTATAATAGGGGTTGCATTGTTTACGGTAATACCTCCTGCTGATGCCCTTCGTGTTTCTAAATCCTTTTCTCTGCGTATGCTTCTCATCTGCTCTTCCATTTCCTGTGCGAATTGATATAGTTTTCTAGCCTGAGCTTTGGGTAGGTAATCCATCATATTGGTAAAGTTTCTTACCGTTTTCATCATAAAGGCTGATCCTATAATCCCTTCCGTAATATGGCAATCGGCAATATCTACCCAATTGTAATCCTGGAAATCCATTGATAAACCGAAGTTTTTAGGTCTGCAAAAAATGATTCTTCTGTTAGTAAGTGCAATACAGTCCGGAGATAAATTGATCACCGGTTTCTTTTGAACAGCGATATATTCTACAAATTCGTTTGAAGTAAGAAGGCTGTTAATTTTTTCTAAAAGTTTTTCAACAGCTTTTGGATCCTGTTCTTCATTCAGAAATTTCTTTAAATTCATGATATTTAGTTTAGTATTTTTATGTCTTTATTGTATACATATCCAATATTGCCCGTCTTTTTTATTTTCACTTTATACCACATACTTTTCTTGGAGATAAAGACAAGAATTGTGTTTTGGGGAATTTTCTCTAAGATTTTGGAATTAAAAGAAGGCTTTTCTCTAACTATTGTAATAGGCACATTGGCAATAGCATATGTATTTTCATCAATAAGAGTTTCGTCAATAAACACATTGGGTGCTTGGTAAGATGTAGCTTTTTTTGAATGAGATGAGGTTGAAGATTTTGATTTTTTAGGAGTGTTCTTTTTTGAAGACGAATGAGAGCTTCTTGTAGAAGATTTCCCTCCGCAAACACCACAACTTCCTCCGTTTTTTGCACAATGAGCACATCCTGAACAATTGGAACAAGCCGTACAATTTGCTGAACCCGTGCATTTTCTTCCATAATCCGGTTTTTCATATTTAAAAAGTGACAAAGACCCAGATCCGGAAATAAAAATACCGAGTGTTATTATTAATATAGAGATCAACGTTTTCATGATGAATGGGTATAGTTTTCAACAGCTTGATGAAGTTGGGCTCTGTAGTTGTAAATATGATCCAAAGTATTCAATGGTATTTTTTCCCCGGAATCTTTCCCGTTGTGAAATAATTCTAAATATTTATTGGAAGTATTGAAGTGAAATCTACAGATAGGTTTTCTATTGTTGTCATCCAATAAAACTCCAAAGTAGGACTGGGTGTCTCTGGAAGAAATCCTTTCTGAAGAGATTTTCTCCCGTAAAATGGCTTTCACAATTTGGAATCCTTCAGCTTCCTCTTCCGTTGTGACAAATTTTGGGAGTTCACTATTGGCAACAGTTTCAAGGGCTTTATTTTCATCCTGTTTTTCAATCTGTTCATTAATGCTTAAGGCAGATTTAAGGCGAAAACTGATAGATTCGTTGATGGATGTTGCTAATGCTTTTCTTGTATATTCTTTAAATGCAATCATACGATTAGCCGTTAAAGGTCTTTCAAAAAAACGATTTACTAAAAGTCTCACGATTTCATCGGAAGGATTCTCAATTTCTTTTTCAAACTCTTTTCGAATGGCTTTAATATACTTTAAGGCTTCAGCAGAATCCAAAATACTTTCAAGGTTATAACCGGTTTTTGTGAAGTTTTCCAGAATTTTAATTGAACTTTCTTTCAAGTCTTCTATATTAATGGTGAGAAAAGGTTTCTCGTCCATGATGTTGGGTTTTTCAAGATCTGTATAGAAATTATAAATTATCCCATTAGTTAATACTCCAAATCTGGTTTTAGAGACATGGTAATAGCGATGAAGCTGTGAGTTATGAGCATCTGCACTTTCTTTCCAGTGTTTACACTCAATAATGAAAATGGGAACATCATTATTTTTAATGATATAATCTACTTTCTCGCCTTTTTTAGTCCCAATATCACAGATGTGTTCCGGAACGACCTCGGTAGGATTAAAGATATCATAGCCTAAGATTTGTATGAAGGGCATTACAAACGCATTCTTTGTGGCTTCTTCAGTATTGATATGATCCTTTAAACCGATAACTTTTTGATGTAATTGCTCAAGTTTAATTTTAAGTTCCATGGCTTGTTCTTAAAGAGTTTGATCAATAATTTCTGCTGTTGGAGCGTTGACCTTTACGGAAGCAATCCCGATTTCCATCCCGGATGTGGAGCTATACAATTGGCTTCTGCCAATAATTTCCCCATTTCTAGCTTTCAGTACAAAATAGTGTTTGCTGTTAACCGCAATTTTTCTTTCATACCTTGAATCATCCTGTGAATTGATCTTTACTGATTCTATCCCTTTATGACAAGATGCTTTTTGTATATAACCTTCGCTGGTCAGAATAACTTCTCCATTACCGGCTTTAAGGTTGAATTGATATTCTTTGTTAATTCTTTGAGTGATAATGAATTTTCCCATGATTATTATTTTAACTTGTGTGACATTCGTTTGAGCAGGTTTTGCATCCATTAGATCGGCTATAGTCTTTTTTAGCTTCTTTTACCGCATCTTTACATGAGGAAAAAGAGCCAAGATATCTTCTGTTTTCGATACTGGGTAAATATTTACAGTATTCATCATGTACTTCATGATCTCCATTACTTTGGGCTTTTTTATTTACGTAATACTTTTTCATAGCATTTAATTTTATTTACATTTCAAAAGTATAAAGCCTTAAAAGCTAAACCTTACGGGTTTCCGTAAACCGGAGTAAAACACAGAGACCTTTCAAAAAATTGAAAGGTCTCTGTTAAATTAACTTTAAAAAAGGTATTAAATAATCCCGATGTCCTTACAGAAGGCAACCAATTGCTCATTGCTTGTGACTTCAAGGTCTTCTTTTAAACTATTTAATTTTTTCTCAACGCTACTCAGGCTATTGGGTTTAATATTATTACTTTGAAGATAAGCCGGAATGTTCTTTTGTAAAACTCCCTTAGAGAGTAGTGAAACCAGTGTGATGTCATAAGTGGAGAACTCGTGGCTGTTCTGTTTTTTCAGATCCTGTTTGAGATCCAGAGACAAATAATTTTCGTTGATATAAACAGAAGCAATAGATTTTTTTAATTCCTTGGAATCGTTTCTGGCTTTTCTTACATATCCATTGATTTGATATTCTTTAAAAAGAGAATCAATAACCCCTGATTTGTGTTCGGCAGAAAAGACAATAACCTTCAGAGAGGGTTGAATCTCTTTTATTTTATGGATCAGTTCTCTTCCGTCTTTGATGTTTTGTTCGCGATGATCCTCCTCATAATAAAGGTCGGTAATCAATAAATCATACGGATTGTTTTCACGGTTAGCTTTCTGAACTTTCGCTAGAGCATCATCACAATAATATACATAATCAACATGTGGGATGTGGAGCTCTTCCAGTGTTTTTTGCACTGAAATATTGATACTTTCGTGATCTTCGGCAATTAAAATTTTTTTGAACATTCTTTTTTAGTTTTTTAAGAAACAGGAAATGAAATATAGATTTTCAATCCTTTTTCGGTTTTAGTGTCAAAAATAATTTCTCCATTCAACGTTTCAATATGGGAATCCGTATTTGCCAGTCCATTTTTGTGTATCATCTGCTCCGAAATGCCTATCCCATTGTCTGTATAGTAGATTTTGATCTCGTTATTTTCTCTTTCAAACCTGAAACTCACACGATCTGCATGGCTGTGTTTTTTCATATTGACAAGTAGTTCACGGATAATCTGGTAAATTTCCTCCTGTTTTGTTTTGCTGAGGTTTTCCCAAGTATTTGTATCGTTTCCGGCAAGATAGGTTTTTACATTTTCGTTGTTGAAAGATCCGATCAGTTCAGAAATTTCTTCGCTAAAATTCCTCTTGCTACTTTTAACATCTGGTTTTTCGTAGGAAATATCTCTGGATTTTTCGTACACAAATTCCAATTCATCTAGAACTTCATCTTTATTGATCTGATCTAGGTTTTCAATTTTTGTCATCACCTGATAAATTCCGTTAGCCACTACATCATGCACTTTCTTTGATATTTTAAGCTGAGTATTTTTTACTTCGAGTTCCTTTTCTTGCTCGAGACTTTTTTTTCTTTTTTTGTACCAGAAGAAACCTGCGATTAACAGAATGCTTAAGCTGCCTATTCCAACATTCCTTTTTATTATTTCAATCTTATTATATGCTCTTAGCTTTTGATTTTCTGCATTTTTTTGTTCCACATCGTACCTTACAACAGCAAATTGATTTTTAGCTCTGCTTTTTAATATCTGTACACTATCATTTAATACTTGAAACTGCCTGAAATAGCTTAAATAATTTTTATTATCAAGATTTACAATTTTTTGCAAGGCTTGTAGCTGATCCTCCTTACTATTGTTTTTTATTGATACTTCTAACATTTTTCTTGCATAATTAAGGGATTGGACCTTATCTTTATCAAAAAAATACTCAGATAATGTTGCATAGCTTGAGTTTTGAGCATACGGATCATTTAATTCTTGTCTGATTTTTAGAGCTTCAAAAAATTCGGGCAGAGGATTATAGTTTTTATTATCATAATATTTAGCCTTTGCTAAATTATTTAGAGCTCTTGCGTAATTAATCTTGTTATTTGTTTGAAGAGCTATTTTAAAATTTCGCAGGGCATGTTTATAGTCTCCTAATGTTGTTAAAACATCACCCAAATTATTATGATAGAGATATTTGCTTTCAGTATCATTCACATACTTCAATGCTTCCGTATAGTATTTTATGGAACTGTCAAAATCATACAGATAAGAAGAACAGATTCCCATATTATTATAGTTGGAAGCAAGTGTCCATCTAATAATACTGTCCTGAACATTTTTAAGAAAGCTGTTTGCTTCAAGTGAAGTTTCTATGCTTCCATAATAATCACCTTGATTATGTTGTATTATGGCCATATTCACTAATGAGCGGGCAACCCCGGATGAATCTTTAATGTCTAAATATGAATTTTTTGCTAAGTTAAAGTAATAAAAAGCAGAATCATTGTTGTTCTTTTTTGCCTTTTTATAGTAAGAGTCGGCTGTATTTTTGTCTTGATCATCTATTGTTTTTTTGTTGCAGGAAGACAAGAATATTAATAAAATAAATAAAAAATGAAGTCTCATGATCCGGTTAGTTTTTAAAATACAAAATAATAAAAAAGAGCAGATTAAACAATCTACTCTTTAATTTATTATGGTTGTATAAAAGGAGGCGGGTTTTGTCCTGTATTGCCTCCTGTGCTTCCTCCATTTCCCGGTCCTCCATCATCTCCTGTTCCATCGCCTGGATCAAATCCGTCACCCGGATCAGAAAATTGAACAGTTATTTGTCCGTTATTATTAGATGTATCTGTATTATGATTCCCAAATGCTAATCCCAGTAGCATCAATATTAGTTGTAACATTGTTTTAAAATTTTAAGATTTTGAAATTGTTTTCTTCCTCCCGAGATATTATCCAGGGCTGTACACGATTAAAATTTCGAAGCGCTTCTTAAATTTTTTGGGAAGTAAACCTTCAAAAACGGAGGAGAAACAGCTGCTTCCCATTTCAGAGTTTCCTCCGTTTTATCAGGTAATTTTGAAATCAGTTTTGTAAATTTGTTTTTGTAATGTTTTGTTTGTCACTGATTTCTGAAGCAAAAATGCAACAAACAGCAGCACGGGTGTTAGACAAAATATGGACATCGATGGACAAGAAAAGGGACAGGAGTCCGTTACGGAAAACCGTAATACAACATGGTAGAAAATCACCTATTTTGTAATGCTTATAAAAACTAATTATGTCCAAAAGAAAACTACTAATTCATGAGGTATTCGAACAGGGTAAACTAGAGTCAGGCAAAGAAACGAAAAGTGGTATAGCACTTTATTTATGGACTTATTTTGAAGAAAAACTGGGACTTAAAGTTTCAGACAAAACACTTGTCAGGTATTATGAAGCTTTTTTAGAAAAAGGAAATGAAGTTAATATCGAGCCGTATAAACTTGATAAAATGAGTCAATATATAGGCTATAAAGATTTCAAAGACTTTTCTAATACATCCATCAAAAGAAAGGAAGATGCTGAATTTACCACAGTAAAAGTAAGTGTTGATGAAGATGAAGAATCCATTTCTGAAAGACTTTCTAAAATCATCATTAATATAACGAATAAGCCTGTTTTTAATATCCCCGAGTTTTTCACGAAACAAAGCAATTTGGGAATTGTTGGTGTGTTGTTGGTGGGTGGTTTTTTTGCAGGAAATAAAATTATAAAAGATAAAAAAGAAGTTTTAGATCAGAACAGGGGAGTAATTGAAAAAACAGCGGAAGTGATAACAACTCCTGTAGGCTTTTCTGGATTTTCCGAAGAAAAGTCTTCTACAAAGACAGTAACGGGAACAAGCAAAATTAGCGTCTTAAGAGCACAAGATTGTATGTATTGGGATGAAGATCATTATGTTCAGACTTTTTGTAATGATCAGATAGAAGGAAAAGCATTAGTTGCATATAAAACGGAGAAGGCAAAATTGAAAAAAAACACACGACCGGATACTTTAACGGTAGATAATGCCTTTGGTAAAGTATGGTATTTGAAAAATGATAATAAAGTAGAGTTTTTTAATAGTTATGGAGAACATCCGGAAAATGGAGAAACTCTGAAAAAAGCTACGAAATATATTATAGAAAAATATGGAAAACAAGAAACCCCTGAATAAGATTCAAGGGTTTATAAATTTTATTCAGTGTCAGATTTGAGCATGGCCAATTCCCCGAAGTGCTTTCTAAATTTCTGTATTTTAGGACCTACAACGGCACTGCAATAAGGTTGGGTGGGATTTTCGTTGTAATACCCCTGATGATATTGTTCTGCCGGCCAGAATTTTTCAAATTTAGCCAGTTCTGTAACGTATTCTCCTTCCCATCTTCCCGAAGCTTTGGATCTTTGGATAGCTTCTTCGGCTTTTTGTTTTTCTGCTTCATCTTTATAGAAAATCACAGAACGGTATTGCGTTCCGATATCATTTCCCTGTCTGTTTAGCTGGGTCGGATCGTGAAGGAAGAAAAATACATCCATTAATTGCTCATAGGAAATTAAAGATGGATCATAGGTGATCTGCACTACTTCTGCATGACCCGTTTCTCCGGTGCAGACTTCCTGATATGTCGGATTGTCCTTATAACCTCCGGAATATCCTGAAATGGCTGTCTGTACACCATTCAGCATATTGAAGCAACTTTCCACACACCAGAAACACCCACCACCGAAAGTTATTTGCTGCAAATTATTTTCATTCATATTTAAGTAATTATTTTTTAAAACATTTTCCTTTACAGGATTTATTCTAAAGTGAAATCAAAATTATGAAAAAGTTTTTCATTCAATGATGATTACACACGATAAGAATAAAATGACGTCAATAGATTTCACAAATAGCAATACCCATAAGTAAAAAAGCACCCTAAAGAGGATGCTTAAATATCTTATTTAATTTCAATTTACTTTTCCCAAACCAATGCACTTGCTCCAAGAATGGCTGCATCGGCTTCATCAAGTTCACTGAATACCAATTTTACTTTATTTCTGAAGATCGGAAGAAGGTTTCTTTCCATGTGAAGTTTTGCAGGTTTTAAAATAAAATCCCCAGCTTTGATCACCCCTCCGAATAAAAGAATGGCTTCCGGTGAAGAGAACATTACAAAATTGGCTAATGCTTCACCTAACTTTTGACCGGTGTATCTGAAAACTTCAATCGCGGTAGGATCTCCTTTTGTAGCGCATTCATACACTGTTTTGGAGTCAACTTCTTCTTCCGGATATTGGTTAAGCATAGAATCGGGGAACTCTGCTCTCATCTTTTTAGCGGTAATAGAAATCCCTGTTGCGGAAGCATATGCTTCTAAACTTCCTTCTGATCCGGTACTCCAATGCTTTCTGCCTCCCGGTTTTACAATGGTATGTCCCAATTCTCCGGCAAATCCGTCATGACCGTAAATCAAATGTCCTCCTGCAATAATTCCGCTTCCTACTCCTGTTCCTAATGTGATCATGATGAAATCCTTCATGCCTCTGGCTGCACCGTACATCATTTCTCCAAGGGCTGCAGCATTGGCATCATTGGTCATTTTACAAGGTTTCCCGAACTTTAATGTCATTAAATCGGCAAAGTTGATCACGCCTTTCCAAGGAAGATTAGGAGCCTGTTCAATAGTACCTCTGTAATAGTTGGCATTAGGAGCGCCTACTCCGATCCCTTCAAACTCTTTTCCGTCGCAATATTCATTCGCTAAAGGCTGGATTTTATCGTAAAGTGCGTCTATAAATTCTTCAGGGGTTTCAAACGCATCAGTGGGGATAGAACCTTTCACTAAAATTTCTCCTCTGTGATTTACTAATCCGAATTTCGTAGTGGTTCCTCCGATATCAATACCCAATGCAACCTGTTTTGACAAATCTACTAATGACATTTCTATTTCTTAAAATTCTGAAGGGTTAAAATTATAAAAAAGATTGTATTAATAGATTATTAACTAAACATTTATTGAAAAAAGTTTTATGCTGTTTATACTAATTTCTTTTTTCTTCTTCCCCACCAGATCATAAAACCTGTAACAGGTAAAGAAGCACAGATCAAACTTACGATGAATGCGATGATCTTTGTAGGAAGTCCCAGAATAGCTCCGACATGGATGTCATAATTGGCAGCAACTGTTTTCTCACCAAAATTTTTATCTTCATGGTTATGTGTATGAAGAAGTTCTCCCGAATTCTCATCAAAGATAAGACTGCTGTTTTTATGGTAAGAATAGGAAAGATGCTTTACAAAAACTTCAAAATTGGGGTGCTCATGGTCGTCCATGTGTTCATGACCAAGATCTATAGCAAACCCAAAAGAATCCGGATATTTTTCTTTTACCGTGTGGATTACTTTATCAAGCGTGGTTTCTGTTCGCAGTTCTATAGGTGCTTTTGTTTTGATATGGGAGAAATCCGGATAAACCGTATTACCTCCTGAGAATATCACATAGATCATCGCCTGAACTACAAAAAAAGCATAAAATAAACCGGTAATGGAAAAGATCAGGGCAAAAATAGAAGCGTAAAAGCCTAAGACATTGTGCAAGTCATAGTTCTTTCTTTTCCAGCTTTTTACATTATCCCATTTAAATGAGAAACGTTGTTTTCTTGCTGCCTTATTTTTTGGCCACCAAAGAATGATTCCTGAAATAAGCATGATGATGAAGATAATCACAGGTATTCCTACCACATATTTTCCCCAATCCTGTTTTAAGAGGTAGCTCCAATGGATCATTTTCACGATGTTGAAGAAGCTGTTCTTTTCATCATAAGTTCTCAGTACTTTTCCGGTGTAAGGATTTACATAAGCGACTTTGTATATCGGAAATTCATCAAAATAATTCCATGCGGTTGTGTCATGTTCGTACCAATAGAACATGTAAGACATCTTTTTATCAATAGGAATATTAACCCAATGGATAGGATATTTTTCTTTCACCTGTTCCGCTACGGAATTCTCCAGAACACGGATAGGAAGAACCTCTTTGTTCTCTACATTTTGTTCATGATGATAAATAACATCTTTACGGGTAATATTTTCAATTTCATCTTTGAAAACATATAAAGCTCCGGTAATGGATATAATGAAAATCAAAAAACCGATTCCCAATCCAAACCATAAGTGCAGTTTTCCCGTCCATTTTTTGAATAAGCTCGGTTTCTTTTTTTTATGATGTTTTTTTCTCATGCTGATATAAAGGTTTTGCAAAGGTAAATGATGTCTTGCGGAAAGACTTATAGTTATAGTTTAAATAATAGCTATTGTCTCTTTATAAAATAAAGTTAGCCGTTAACAGCTAACTTATTAAATATTAAAATTTGTATCCTATTGATAATCTCCAGTTTCTTGGAGCATCAGCTTGATAATAGTAATAATTACCATAAGGGGAACCTGAATATAAATATTTGTTAAATACATTGAAGACATTCAATCCTACGCGGAATTTAGTATTCTCCCAAGAAAGACCAGCATCAAACTTTACATAATCATCCATATCAAGCTGGGTGCTTGTACTTGCCCATGCCCATGTACTTCTGTCCGCAAGGTAAGTTCCTCCGAGGCTTAATCCTACCCCCTCTAAAGCTCCGTCAATAAAGGTGTAATTAAGCCATCCATTAGCAGTGTGTTTAGCATATCCAGGGACTCTCATTCCTACAGGGTTATTTGCTGGATCGTTAGATTCAGTCACTTTATTTTCTGTAAAAGCATAATTGAAAATGGCGTTGAAACCTTTGGTAATTTCTCCTTTTAAATCAAATTCAACTCCTTGAACCCTTGTCTTTCCAAGAACGATTGAAAATTGTTCATTAGCTGTGTTTGTAGGATCAGCGGTTGTTGCGTTTCTCTTAAGAATGTTATAAATCGATAATGTAGTATTCCATTTTCCTCCAAACCAGTCTCTTTTTATCCCAATTTCTAAATTATTTCCCGTAATTGGTTTTGCGATCTCGCCGTTTCTAAAAATAGCAGCCTGAGGTACGAAAGCCTGGTCATATAAACCATAGACTGAAGTATTATCATCAATTGAGTAGCTTATTCCGAAACGAGGGGTAATCTTTTCTGCTTCAGCTTCAGTACCATAAGAATTCTCCTTTACTGTAGTATAACGAGCTGCAAGAGTTACTCTTAAAGCATCATTGAAGAAGCCTAACTCATCCTGAACATATAAACCTGTGTAGTTTTGTTCTATAGTTCCATAGGGAGTAGCTCTCTGTACTAAGGGAATGCTTCCGTCAAAAGTAGGATAACCGTTGCTTGGAGGAGTGTAGGTTGTTGAATGAATGTTAAAAGGATTATCTGCTGTATCTAAAGCTCCTCCTTGATTCCAGTCTGCTAAATATTTTTTAGAACCAAGATCCAGACCTGTTAATATTTTATGTGATACGGCTCCTGTTTTAGTATATCCGTTCAAGAAAACCTGCCCGAATTTCATTACGTTGCTTGCTTCCCAAAAATAAAGTCCTCTAATCATGTTTCCATCAGGAGTAAATAATCCTGGCCAGATATCGCTTCCTAATGTATACTCATTGATATAACTTAATTGAGATGTTAATTTCCAATTTTCGTTGAACTTGTGCTGCAGATTTATGTTTGCGGTGTGATTATCTACGTTAGTTGGAGCAATACCTGGATCAGAAATAGTATAATCAACAGGCTTTGTTCCATACCCATCAAAGCTGAATACATATGCTGAGCCTACTTCTGACATTTTTGCTTTCTGATAGATGTATTCTGTTGTTAAAGTTGTCTTATCGGAAAGATTAACTCTTAAAGAGGGATTAATGATATATCTATCATTGAATTCGTATTTTCTGAAACTCTTTTTATTTTGAGCCATTAAATTTAATCTAAAGAAAACTTTATCCGTAATTTTTGTATCAATATCAGCTTCTCCTCTATACATATTGAAACTTCCAATAGTTGCTCTTGCCGTTCCATTGAATGATTGACCTGTCGGCTTTTTAGTAACAATATTATAGATCCCACTTGGTTCGCCATTGGACATTAAAAACCCTGAAGGACCTTTGATAAATTCAATATGATCTACAAAAGACATATCTTCACTTAATGGTCCCCAGTTAGAAGTTACATTAACACCGTTCATGAAGGCGGCAGCTCTGGAGCCTCTCATGTTAACTCTTGTATACATGTCCCCCCAATGTTCTAATCTTTGTGCTCCTGCAACATTTCTAAGTACTCCATCGCTTAGAATGGTCACTTGCTGATCCTCCAAAGCTCTGCTAGTAATGATGGAAATGTTTTGTGGGATTTTAATTAATTCTTCATCCAAACGAAGAGAAGAAGAGCCTTCTTTTTCAACATATTTTTTATAGTATTTTCCATTAACAACGACTTCTTCAATATCATTAGATTTGATAGAGTCTTTTTCTTGTGCAAAACTCAGAATTGAACCCAGCAATGAGGCACAGATCAGTACATTTTTCATGAAAACAATTTTTTTGTTTTGCAAATATATTGTTTTTAATTATTCTAAATAAATATCTTGATTGATATTTGTCATATAATACTATACAATGAATACAAAAACCCCCGCTTCAACGAAGTTGAAGCGGGGGTTTAAGGGGAGTTGTCGATCTTATGCAGGGATTTCTCCTTTATATAAGAAAGAAACAATTTCTTTATTTAACTTGTCCATCATTTCACTGAATAAGTGGAAAGATTCTTGTTTATAGATTACAAGCGGATCTTTTTGCTCATACACAGCACCTTGCGAAGATCTTCTCAGATCATCCATTTCACGAAGGTGAAGTTTCCAGTTTTCATCAATAATCGCTAAAGTAATATTCTTTTCAAAATCATTAATTAAGCTTTCACAATGTGTTTCATAAGCTTCCTTCAGATCAGTAACAATGGTCATTGTTTTGTGTCCGTCTGTGAAAGGAACCTGAATCATTTTAAACATGGATCCCTGGTTTTGGTAAACGTTTTCAATGATAGGGAATGATTTTTCCTTTAATAGGTTCAATTTCATTTGGTAATCCTCCTGAGCTGCATTGAACAGGATATTCGTAAGATCCTGGATGCTCTTATTTTTGAAATCACTTTCAGAAACCGGAGATTCCATCGTGAAGTTCTTAATGATATCGAACTCGAAATCTTTATAGCTTCCGGAAGCTTTTCCTTTAGCTACGATAGAGTTCGCAACATCAAAGATCATGTTGGCAATATCATACTTCAAGTGATCTCCGAACAAAGCGTTCTTTCTTCTCTTATAGATAACGTCACGTTGTTTATTCATTACGTCATCATACTCAAGAAGTCTCTTTCTGATTCCGAAGTTGTTCTCTTCTACTTTTTTCTGTGCTCTTTCAATAGACTTGGTGATCATAGAGTGCTGAATAACTTCACCCTCTTTATGTCCCATTCTGTCCATCATTTTAGCAATTCTTTCAGAACCGAATAAACGCATCAGGTTATCTTCCAAAGAAACATAGAACTGAGAGCTTCCGGGATCTCCCTGACGTCCCGCTCTACCTCTAAGCTGTCTGTCAACACGTCTTGAATCGTGTCTTTCAGTACCAATAATTGCTAAACCTCCTGCATCTTTTACTTCCTTGGTAAGCTTAATGTCGGTACCACGTCCCGCCATGTTAGTTGCAATAGTTACAACACCCGGCCTACCGGCTTCAGCTACAATTTCCGCTTCTTTTTTGTGAAGCTTCGCGTTCAATACCTGATGAGGAATTTTTCTTAATTGAAGCGCCTTTGAAAGCAATTGAGAGATTTCAACAGAAGTCGTACCCACAAGAACAGGTCTTCCTGCTGCTGTTAATTTTTCAACCTCTTCAATTACGGCATTATATTTTTCTCTGTTGGTTTTATAAACCAAATCCTGTCTGTCGTGTCTTAAAATTGGACGGTTGGTTGGAATTACCACAACATCTAATTTGTAGATTTCCCAAAGTTCTCCCGCTTCTGTTTCCGCAGTACCGGTCATCCCCGCAAGTTTGTTATACATACGGAAATAGTTCTGTAAGGTAATCGTTGCAAAAGTTTGGGTTGCTGCTTCGATTTTTACGTTTTCCTTCGCTTCGATCGCCTGGTGAAGACCGTCTGAGTAGCGACGTCCTTCCATAATACGACCCGTTTGCTCATCTACGATTTTTACTTCTCCATCAATCACTACATATTCATCATCCTTTTCGAATAGAGTATATGCTTTCAGCAACTGACTCAATGTGTGAACACGCTCAGATTTTTCAGCGAACTCTCCGAAAAGCTTTTCTTTAGCTTCAAATTCTTCTTCTTTAGATAGATTTTTAGCCTCTAATTCTGCGATTTCAGTTCCAATATCAGGAAGTACGAAGAAGTTAGGGTCAGAGTTTCCTTGAGACATATACTCAACTCCCTTATCCGTAAGATCGACCTGGTTGTTCTTTTCTTCGATCACAAAATAAAGATCCTTATCTACAATCGGCATATCACGGTTGTTGTCCTGCATGTATTGAGCTTCAACTTTCTGAAGCAATGCTCGGTTTCCGCTTTCGGATAAGAATTTGATTAATTGTCTGTTTTTAGGCAAACCTCTGTAAGCTTGAAGCAATTTAAATCCACCTTCCTTAGTATTTCCGGCTGCTATTAATTTTTTAGCCTCGTTGAAGATCGCAGAAACAGTTTTTTTCTGAACCTCAACAATTCTATCTACAGAAGGTTTAAGGATATCGAATTCCTGTCTGTCTCCTTGCGGAACAGGACCGGAAATGATCAACGGTGTTCTTGCATCATCCACCAATACGGAATCCACCTCATCCACAATGGCAAAGTTCAATTCTCTCTGTACCAGTTCTGATGGTGAAGTTACCATATTGTCTCTCAGATAGTCGAAACCGAATTCATTGTTTGTTCCGTAAGTAATATCTGAGTTATAGGCTTTTCTTCTTCCGTCTGAGTTTGGCTGGTGATTATCGATACAGTCGATAGAAAGTCCGTGGAATTGGTATAAAGGTCCCATCCATGCGGAGTCCCTTTTAGCAAGATAATCATTCACGGTTACAACGTGAACACCTCTTCCCGGAAGTGCATTCAGGTAGATAGGAAGGGTTCCTACTAACGTTTTACCTTCCCCGGTTGCCATTTCAGCAATTTTTCCGCTGTGAAGAACTACCCCTCCGATAAACTGAACATCGTAATGTACCATGTCCCAGACTACGGCAGTTCCTGCAGCATCCCATGAGTTTTTCCAAACAGCTGTGTCTCCCTGAATTTCAACGAAATCTTTAGTTGCAGCCAGTTCTCTGTCCCAATCTGTAGCTTTTACACGGATCTCTCCGTTTTGTGCCCATCTTCTGGCAGTTTCTTTTACTAAGGCAAAAGCTTCAGGAAGAGTTTGGCTAAGGATTTTCTCTTCAACATCGTATGATTCTTTTTTCAGAGCTTCAATCTTTGAGAAAAGAGCCTCTTTCTCATCTACATTAGTTGAGTTTTTGATCTGCTCTTTTATCTGTTCTATTTGCGCTGTTATTTTGCTGGTTGCCGATTTTATATTTTCTTTAAATTCAGCGGTTTTTTCTCTTAAACCATCATCAGACAATTGCTGAATAGCGGGTTCAACAGCTTTGATTTTTGTTACAACTTTTTTTACTTCTTTAAGGTCCTGCGCTTTCTTGTCTCCCAAAAACCCTTTAAGAACTTTGTTTAAAAAACTCATAAATTTTTTGCTTTATGCCTAAAGTGATATGCTTTAAGCGTTTTTAAAAACACGCTTATCGTGCTAAGTTAATATTATAAAAAAGGGAAAAGCTTTAAGCAAATTGCCTAAAGCTTATAGCTTTTAATATTCGTCTTCGTTCCAAAGGAAATCCTCGTCCGTTGGGTAATCACTCCAAACTTCTTCGATAGACTCATAAATTTCTCCTTCATCTTCAATAGCCTGAAGGTTTTCTACTACTTCCATTGGTGCACCAGTTCTAATTGCATAATCAATAAGTTCTGCTTTTGTCATTGGCCAAGGTGCGTCACTTAAATATGAAGCTAATTCTAATGTCCAGTACATAATTTTCTAATTTTTTGCAAAAGTATAAAATTAGGTTATAAAATAAACTTTTTTATACTTGATTTTCAATTCTTTTTAACAAATTTTGTTTATGGTGTGCTGAAGTGTGCGTTATCACTAAGTCAGCAACATTCTCGTTGTCATTTTCTCAAAAACCATTCCACAAATTTTTTTATGCCATTTTGGAAGGAAGTGTCCGGATGATAACCTAATAATGTCTTTGCTTTTGCAATATCTGCGCAGGTTTTTTGTACATCTCCCGGCTGAATAGGCAGTTTTTTTATGGTTGCCTTTTTGTCCATATTTTTTTCAAGGGTGGAAAGCATTTCGGACAAATTGATCACTTCACTTTCTCCCAGATTAATGATCTCATAAACTTTGGAGTTGTTTTCCAGATAAACGACCGATTTCATTATTCCATCAATAATATCATCAATGTAGGTATAATCTCTTGCGGTAGATCCTTCACCATAGACGGGGATCTCTTTGTTTTCGGCAATCAGTCTGGCGAATTT